>NZ_JAAOTI010000012.1:0-277889 GCF_011297315.1 Catellatospora chokoriensis | reverse complement strand
GTGCCAGCGGCGTGCCAGATGGAGAGACCTCATACGGTCACAAGCGGGCACCAGTGGTCAGAGGCCCGGCGGTGACGACCGGGCGTTTCAGGCATCGCGGGCCGTCCTTGGCGGTCTTCCAAACTGACTACGCGAGTTCGATTCTCGTCGCCCGCTCCATAGAAGAAGGCCCAGGTCATCGGCGGTTCGCCGGGCCTGGGCCTTTTCCGTGTACGAGCGCACACCTCGTCAGGCGTTGCAGAGACGCTGGTGGGCGTACTCGTCGGCGGCCGCGTTGCAGCGGTAGGGCGAACCGAGGATCTGGCGCAGGTGCTCGGTGAGCGGGATCAGTTCGATCACGCCGGGAGCGAACAGCCGCACCCGGTACCCGTCGCCGACGCGGGGCAGGCCTTCGAGGCTGTCCGGCACGACGGTGGCGCCGTCGTCGCCGGTGTAGCGGAACCCGGTGTAGATCAGGTGCGGCGCACCTGGGCTCAGGTCCACCTTGAGCGTCGCCTCGGCGGTGCAGCGGACCGGGACCGAGATGCCGCGGCACGGGCCGAGCTGGATGCGTTCGCCGGCCGTGCCGTCGGGCTTGATGGTCAGCTCGGCCCCGTGCACCCGCCAGGTGCCGACGAACGGCGCGAGGCCGGGGACGACCGCGGCGGGCGTGGAGGCAGCGGTGCCCGAGGGCGTCGCGGAGGCGGTGACCGTGCCCGCGTTCGCGGTGGCGACGGGCTCGGCGAGCAGTCCCCGGCCGAGCGCCATCCCGCCGCCGATCACCAGCACGCCCAGTGCCGCGGCCAACGGATACCGGAGTCTCACCCCGCCCTCCCCCGCGTCCGGTCGAACTCGATAGAGCTGGTTCACCCTATTTCATCCCGATTGACACCAAGCCGCAAATACGAAGATCGCCGCTCCGGCCGGGAGCCGCGGTCGAACCGCGGATCCTCACCCGAAACGGCGATCTTCAGAAGACCGACGTCAGCGAACGCCGCGCAGGAAGTTCCAGGCGTCCACGACCCAGCTGATGGAGCGCAGGTACTGCGCGCCGGCGACGACCAGGAAGACGCCGATCACGGCGTGGGACAGCCAGGCGCTGCGCCGGGACCGGCCCATGATCTTCTCCAGCACCACCCCGCCGACGAGGCGGCACAGCGCGAACAGGCCGACCCCGACCAGGACGATGAGGAACAGGGCCAGGGTGGCCGAGGCGTGATCGCTGTCGGCTCCCGCCGAGGCGGCCCACAGGCCCCAGGACACCAGCAGGAAGATCGCGCCCGCCACGCTCCACCGGCCGCCCGCCTTCAGCTGCCGCATGCGCACGCCGAACGGCACGTCAGGGCGCTTGAGGTGGCCCGAGGTGACGATCTGCCCCGGCGCGAGCGTCGGCTCGAAGGAGACCGTGTGCTCCACCTGGCGCTGGGCGGGCACCGCTGCCACACCCGTCTTGAAGTCCTTCTGCCCCGGCGCGGGCTGCTGGGTCTGCAACGCCTCGGTCGGGATCTCCTGCGTACGGTCGAAGCGCAGTTCCTGCGTCGGATCGGTCCCCTCAGTCACGCCGCACATGCTAGCCGCCGCGCACGACACCGCCAGTCGAGTATCGCGGCCGCCCAGGCCGACCGACTAGCCTGGCGGGATGCAGGAATACGAGCGTCGCAGGCATCGTGGCCGCTCCGACGACGATGACGACCACGACCTCGAACGCGGCCTGCGGGGCCTGATCGGGCCCGGGGCGTCGCAGATCAGCCTGTCCGCGGCGCTGCGGGCGCGGGACGCCGCCCGGCCCACGGCCGACGACCTGGCTCGCGCCGAGGCCGAGCTGGAGATCGTCCGCCGTGGTTGGGTGCCGCGCGACCCGCTGCGCTGACGCCGCCGGAATCAGCCGGGAAAAGTCGGAGATCCGTCAGTTCGGCAGGGGCGGCAGCTCGCCGGTCTTCTCGTAGACGGCGACCTCCTCGATGCGCCGGGCGTGCCGCTCGGCCTGCGAGAAGGGGGTGCTGAGGAACGCCTCCACGATCGCGGTCGCCTCCTCCAGCGTGTGCTGGCGGGCGCCGATGCCGACGACGTTGGCGTCGTTGTGCTGCCGGGACAGGGTGGCCGTGTCGATGTTCCAGGCCAGCGCGGCGCGTACGCCCGCGATCTTGTTGGCGGCGATCTGCTCCCCGTTGCCGGAACCGCCGATCACCACGCCCAGGCTGCCCGGATCCGTGACCACCCGGTGCCCGGCGTGCAGGCAGAACGAGGGGTAGTCGTCCTCGGCGTCGTAGGCGTGCGCGCCGACGTCGACCACGTCGTATCCCTTGGCCTGCAGCTCGGTGACCAGGTGGGCCTTCAGTTCGAAACCGGCGTGGTCCGCCGCGAGGTAAACGCGCATGGTCAAAGTCTGCCAGCCGAGCCGGGCCGCCGTGCGGCGGACCCGCTTGCCGCCGCAGCCGAGCAGGGCGCGGTCCGCACCAAGGTCTTTCGACTTGCCAGGCAGGTGGGCGAATACGGCCTCAAGATACGCACAGATGCCCGGCAAGTCGGACGATCATGGCTCGGGCACGCTGCTCAGCGCGGGTAGAGCGTTAAGAAGGGCACCTTCTACATCGTATAACGATGTGAAGGTGCCCTTCCTTCGTCAGAGCTGGGCCACGACCAGGCCGGCGCGGGCCTTGGGGGTGAACCAGGTGCTCTTGCGGGGCATCTTCTGGCGGGCCAGGTTCACCTCGACGAAGTCGTCGACGGTGACCGGGGCGATGAGCACCGCGAGCGCGGCCCGGCCGGCGTCGACCTCACCGGTCAGCCAGGCCGCCGGATAGTCGCCACCGACGTAGGTGATGCGCTTGTCGCCGGGCTCCAGGTCCAGCGCCTCACCGAACAGGACCCGCTCGACCAGGGCGTGGTCGATGTTGTCCACGACGGACCCGGCGGGGTCGCGGGGCAGGGTGACCGCGTAGGAGCGGCCGCCCGCGTAGAGGTGGATCACGCCGCCGGTGGCGGGCACGTCCGGGGTGCCCTCGCCGACCTGCGCGCCGGCCTTCTCCAGCCGGGTCAGCAGCTCCTCGACGGTGATGTCGAGCTTGTGCACCAGGCGGTTGTAGGGCTGGATCGCCACCGACTCCGGCGTGGTCACCACGGCGAGGAAGCGGGCGAAGCCGCCGGTCTGCGCGGCCAGGCTGCGGTGGTTGCCGTCGGCGACGACCAGGTCGCCGCCACCGGCCAGGGCGCGCAGCGCGTCCGCCTGCGGGCCCGGGGGCAGCGGCCAGATCGCGTGGGTACGCCCCGACGGGTCCACGTCCGTGGCGGCGGGCTCGCCCGCCTGGGCGACCGCCTCGGCCAGCGCCGCGTGCAGCTCCGTGCCGCGACCGGTCTGCAGCAGCAGCACCGGCGACAGCAGGTGGCCCAGCGCCTGGGCGAGCGCCACCCGCTCGCGCACCTTCTCCAGGAAGACGTCCTCGTTGCGGATGACCAGGCCCGGCTCGTCGGCGCTGGTCGAGATCTGGTCGGTGTCGACCATGCACCAGAGGCCGTACGCGGCCGCGCCGTCCGGGGCGGTGATCGCGTAGAGCACGACCACGTCCTGCGCGGCGGCGTAGGCTCCGGCGTCCTTGGCCTGCGCCAGCCGCGCCACCGCGTCGGGCAGCGCGTCCGCGAAGGACTTGCCCAGGCTGTCCGGCGCCCGGTGCGGCATCTCGACGGCGAGCGCGCTACGCGGGTTGGCGGTGATGATCTCGGTGATCTCGGCGTCGTCGGCGAACTCGTCGTAGTTCTGCGCGCCGGTGGCTCCCGTGGTGAGCCAGGCCGTGTGGATCGGGTGTACGACTGTCACGGCTGCTCACGCTACCGCCGTCCACCGGCTGGGACGGTGTGGCCCCGCGCGGCGGCGGGCGGCGTGGCGTGGCCCGCCCCGGAGTCCGGACAGCACGACGCCCGCACGGCGCGGGTCCGTGCGGGCGGTCGTCGACGGGTGCCGGGCTCAGCCGCGCCGGGCGACCACGAAGCCGGCGGGCGACGCGCCGACCAGGACCGGCTCGGCGAGGAACGCGGCGATCTCGGCGGGCAGGTTCGGCTGCCAGATCGCCCACCTGCTCTCCTCGACGCTGAGGTACGAGGTGCCCAGGCTGTCCGCGACGGCCTGGGCCGGTGTGGGAAGGCGCCAGGGGTCCGCGGCGACGTCCGCCATGTCTGTTCTCCCGACTCGTCGGTGAAATGGTGAAGTGGTCCATCTCACCAACGAGCGGGCGGGCGGAAAGGACAGCCCTGCGCGGTCGGCCAGTCGGCCGGGATCAGTCGAAGATCGGACCGAGGTCGCGGCTGCGCTTGAGCTCGTAGAAGCCGGGGGTCCCGGCCACCAGCAGCACGCCGTCCCAGAGCCGTCCGGCGGCCTCGCCCTTGGGCGCGGGCGTCACCACGGGGCCGAAGAACGCGATCCGCTCCCCGTCCGGGCCGGGCGCGTGGATCACCGGGGTGCCCACGTCGGTGCCGACCGGCTTCATGCCCGCGTTGTGGCTCTCCACCAGCAGGTCGTCGTGCACGGTCTCGGCGGCGGCCGCGGCCAGCGCGGGGTCGAGCCCGGCGTCGGTGAGCGCGGCCGCGTACAGCTCCGGCCCCAGCTCCTCCTTGCCCAGGTGGATGCGGGTGCCCAGCGCGGTGTAGAGGTCGCGCAGGACGTGGTCGCCGTACTTGCGGGCGGCGGCGATGCACACCCGCACCGGGCCCCAGCCCTTCGCCATCAGTTCCTGGTACTGCTCGGGCAGGTCGCGGCCCTGGTTGAGCACGGACAGGCTCATCACGTGGAAGTCCACCGTCACCGGGCGGACCTTCTCGACCTCCAGCAGCCAGCGCGAGGTCATCCAGGCCCACGGGCAGAGCGGGTCGAACCACATGCCGACCGAGGAGGGGGTTTCGCTAACAGGGGTCATGTGGTGAATCATGACGCGGCGGTTTCACTCCGGCGCGTGACCTTAGCCACGCCCCTGGGACACAATGTGAAACAGTTACTTCGCGCCCTCACCCGGGACGTGATGAAAGACTGCTCTGGGCAGCGACACTGCCCTACATGCTGCTCACGACCGCAGCCGACAGGAGTTAACACGCCGTGACCGGTACGCGCAATCTCTCCCAGGCCGAGGCCGCCGACAGGGCCCGGCTGCTGGACGTCAACTCGTACGACGTCTCGCTGGACCTCACCGACGGGGCCGGCAACCCCGGCGACGGCACCTTCCGCAGCGTGACGACGGTGAAGTTCACCGCCGCGACGCCCGGTGCGGGCACCTTCATCGAGGTCGCCGCCAGCAAGATCGCTCGGGCCGAGCTGAACGGCGTGGCGCTGGACACCAGCGCCTGGACGGCCGAGACCGGGCTGGTGCTGCCGCAGCTGGCCGAGCAGAACACGCTCGTGGTCGAGGCGGACTTCCCGTTCTCGCAGCAGGGCCAGGGCCTGCACCGCGCGGTCGACCCCGCGGACAAGGAGGTCTACCTCTACAGCCAGTTCGAGACCGCGGACGCCCAGAAGGTCTTCGCCTGTTTCGACCAGCCGGATCTGAAGTCGGTCTACACCTGGCACGCCGTGGTGCCCAAGCACTGGAAGGTCGTCTCCAACGCGCCGGTCGCGTCGGTCACCACCGAGGGCTCCGGCAAGACCGTCCACTTCGAGCAGTCGGCCCGCATGTCGACGTACGTCACCGCGCTGTGCGCCGGGCCGTACCACGAGGTGCGGACCACGCACGACGGCGTCGACATGGGCGTCTTCTGCCGCGCGTCGATGGCCGAGTATCTCGAGGCCGACGAGCTGTTCGAGATCACCAAGCAGGGCTTCGACTTCTTCCAGGCCCAGTTCGGCGTGCGCTACCCGCTGCCCAAGTACGACCAGCTGTGGGTGCCCGAGTTCAACGCGGGCGCCATGGAGAACTTCGGCTGCGTCACCCACGCCGACGCCTCCTACGTCTTCCGCAGCGAGGTCACCGACTACGAGCGCGAGCAGCGCGCCAACACGATCCTGCACGAGCTGGCCCACATGTGGTTCGGCGACCTGGTCACCATGCGCTGGTGGGACGACCTGTGGCTGAACGAGTCGTTCGCCGAGTGGGCCTCGCACTGGTGCAACGCCGAGGCGACCCGCTTCTCCGACGCCTGGACCACGTTCCTGTCCGTGCGCAAGAACTGGGGCTACGGCCAGGACCAGCTGTCCAGCACGCACCCGGTCTACTGCGACATGCCCGACGTGGACGCGGTCGAGGTCAACTTCGACGGCATCACGTACGCCAAGGGCGCCAGCGTGATCAAGCAGCTCGTGGCGTACGTCGGCATCGACGCGTTCGTCACCGGCCTGCGCTCGTACTTCAAGCAGCACGCCTGGGGCAACGCCACCTTCGGCGACCTGCTCTCGGCGCTGGAGGCGGCCTCCGGCCGCGAGCTGCGCGGGTTCGCCAAGGCCTGGCTGGAGACCGCTCAGGTCAACACGCTGCGCCCGGTGGTGGAGATCGCCAAGGACGGCACGTACCGGCAGGTGACGGTGCTGCAGACCGCGCCGGAGAGCCACCCGACGCTGCGCCCGCACCACCTGGCCGTCGGCCTGTACGACCTCGTCGACGGCAGCCTGGTGCGCCGCGAGCGGATCGAGACCGACGTCGCGGGCGCGGAGACGGTGCTCGCGGAGCTGGCCGGCAAGAAGGCCGCCGACGTGCTGCTGCTCAACGACGACGACCTCACGTACACCAAGCTGCGGCTGGACGAGCGCTCGCTGGCGACCGTGGTCGGCAACCTGAGCGGCTTCGACTCCTCGCTGGCCCGCGCGCTGTGCTGGGCCGCCGCGTGGGACATGGTCCGCGACGCGGAGCTGCCCGCCCGCGACTACGTCGCCCTGGTCACCAACGCGCTGCCCGGTGAACGCGACATCAACCTGGTCACCTCCACGCTGCGCCAGGTCCAGCTGGTGCTCACCCAGTACGCCGACCCGGCCTGGGCGCCGGCGGGCTGGGCGAAGCTGGCCGACACCGCCAAGGCCGCGCTGGCCGTCGCCGAGCCCGGCAGCGGCTTCCAGCTCGCCTGGACGCGTGCCTTCATCAGCGCCGCCCGCGGCAGCACCGACCTGGCCACCCTGCAGGGCTGGCTGACCGGCACCGGGGTGCCGCAGGGCATCGCCATCGCCGGTGAGCTGCGCTGGCAGCTGGTGCAGTGCCTGGTGGCGAACGGCGGCGTCGACCCGGCGGTCATCCAGGCCGAGCACGACGCCGACCGCACCGCCTCCGGCGACATCGGCGCCGCGCTCGCGTACGCGCTGATCCCGACGCCGGACAACAAGGCCGCGGTGTGGACGGAGCTGACCGGCCCGACGGCGCTGCCCAACTGGCGCAACCGGGCGCTGATCCAGGGCTTCCAGCACCCGGCCCAGGCGGAGCTGACCGCGCCGTACACGTCGCGTTTCTTCGCCGACGTCGCGGGCGTGTGGGCGGCCCGCGACAGCGAGCCGGCCCAGGAGTTCGTGGTGCTGGCCTACCCGGTGCTCGACGTGTCGCCGCAGACCGTGTCGGCGGCGCAGGCATGGCTGGCGGAGGAGGGCCACCCGGCCCCGCTGCGCCGCCTCATGGCCGAGGGCAACGACCGGGTGGTGCGCGCCCTCAAGGCCCGCGCCAAGGACGCCGCAGCCTCCTGAGCGGATACGGAAGGGGCCGGACGCGATGCGTCCGGCCCCTTCCCGCGTCTCTATGCCCGTCAGGTCACAGGGTGTGCTTGCCGGCCAGGCCGGTGAGCTGGGCCAGGCCGCTGACGAGGCCGCCGGCCAGGTCTCCCCCGCCGAACGAGGCCGCCATGGACAGCGCGGCCAGCTTGCAGTCGCGGTCCGACAGGCGCTTGCGGGCCTGCGACCCGGTCACGATCTCCAGCTGGCGCTGGCCCGGGGCGACGGCGATGAGCACCGACTCCGCCGGGTTGGCCAGGCGGGCGTGCAGCAGCTCGGCGCCCTCGCGCACCGGCTCGCTGACCTCGCCCACGTACACGCTGAAGGTCAGGCCGCTGTTCTCGTCGGCCTTGCGCAGCGCGTCGTCGAGCCGCAGCAGCTGGCGGGTCGTGAACGGCCCGTCGAGCACCGCCGGGCTGGACACTGCGTAGTGGTCACCAGCGGTCACTTGCGCCCCCTGTCACGTCCACGACCGGCGTGATGTCGCCGGCCGCGGTCAGCTCCGCACGCGCGGCCGCGTCGAGCGCCGCGTGGTGCGCCTCCGGGCCGTCCGATTCGGGCCGGGCGAGGAACCACACCGGCGCGAACTCGTACGGCCGACCGGGCCGGTACCGCTTGGCGTTGCGGCCACCGGCCGCATAGACCAGTGCAAAGATGATCCCGATCACCGCGAGCGGGATGCCTGCGTAGATCAGTAGATCAGATAGATCTGGCGTGGACACCGTGAAGCCCCCCGGCTCGAGTCCTGATTAACGTCTCAACGCTAGCGGAGAGGACGCGGCCACCTGCTCAGGGGTGGTCGCGTGCCGTCTCAGTCACCCAGCCGCGACAGCTCGGCGAGCACCGTGGGCCAGGCCGCCGACAGCGGGTCGATGACCGCGTAGTGGGCCGCGCCGGGCACCGCGACGAGCCGGCTGCCCGGCTGCGCGACGGCGTACGCCTCGGCCAGCGTGATCGGCACGATCGCGTCCCGCACGCCGTGGACCAGCACCGTCGGGCTGGTCGGGGCGGGCAGCCGGACCGGATCGAGATCCTCGCGGGTCGATGCGTCCGCGCCCAGGAAATCGACGACCGCCCCGCCGTCGAGGTCGAGTTCCTGGGCCAGCCGGAGGTCCGCCACGGGCCCCAGGGCCAGCGTGCCGACCTGCTGGGGGGCCGGCGCGGCGATCGCCGCCCACAGCACCAGGTGCCCGCCGGCCGAGTGGCCGACCGCGATCACCCGCCCGTCGTGTCCGCCCAGCTCACCCGGCACGACGGCGAGCGCCTCGGCGACGTCGCGCACGGTGGCGTCCGGATCGCCGGGCACCCGGCGGTACTCGGTCGACACGACCGTCCAGCCCGCGTCGCGGATGGCGGCGGCCATCGGACGGGTGTGGGCACGGTCATACTCCGGCCGCCAGAATCCGCCGTGCACGATCACGACCAGCGGCCGGGCCGCGGCACGGGCGTCGCCGCACCAGGCGTCGGCGACGTGCTCGGGCCGCGGGCCGTAGCGCAGGACGAGATCCGGCGCGGTGGCCGACCGGCTGAGCACCGAACGGTCCTCGGTCATGCCCGCTCCTCGCTCATGCCGCCCTGCCCAGGAACGCCAGGGCGTTGCCGCCGAGCAGCTTGGCGCGCTGGCCTTCGGTGAGGAAGTCGGACTTGCGCACCACCGCGCCGACCGGGCGCTCGCCCAGCGGGTACGGGTAGTCGCTGCCGAGCAGCACCCGGTCCTCCCCCAGCGTGTCCACCAGCAGCCGCAGCGCGGCCGGGTCGAACACCACGGTGTCCACCGAGAAGCGGTGCGTGTACTCGCTCGGCGGCAGCGCGGACTGCCCGCGCACCACGTCGCCGCGCCGGTGCCAGGCGTTGTCGGCCCGGCCCAGCCAGAACGGGAAGCTGCCGCCGCCGTGCGCGAAGCACAGCCGCAGCGTCTCCGGGACCTGGTCGAACACCCCGCCGAGGATCATCGACAGCACCGACAGGTGGGTCTCGGCGGGCATGCCGGTGAGCCAGCGGGCCATCCACCGGTCCAGGCGCGGGCCGGTCGGCATGTCCCACGGGTGCACGAACACCGGCGCCCCGACCTGCGCGCAGTGCTGCAGGAACTGGACGATGCCGGCGTCGTCGAGGTCGCGGTCGCCGACGTGGTTGCCGATCTCGACGCCGACGTGCCCGTTGGCCAGGCTGCGGTCGAGCTCGGCGCAGGCCAGGTCCGGGTCCTGCAGCGGCACCTGGCAGAACGGCACCAGCCGGTCTCCCCCGTCCGCGCAGACCTGCAGGGCCAGGTCGTTGAAGATCCGGGCCACTTTCATGGCCTGCTCGGCCGGGCGCTCATACGAGAAGAACACCGGGGTGGGCGAGACGACCTGGATGTCCACCCCGTCGTCGGCCATGTCCCCGAGCCGGGTCGGCGCGTCCCAGCACTGCGCGCCGATGGGCCGGAACTCGGTCTCCCCGATCATGATCATCGCGGCGCGCTCGGAGTCCACCCGCAGCCAGGGCCAGCCGTCGCCGCCGCACTCGCCCGACAGCTCCGGCCAGCCCTTCGGCACGACGTGGGTGTGCACGTCGACTACGGGCGACATCAGCCCTTGCCCGGGTGCAGCGTGCCGCACTTGTCGCAGGTGCGGGCCTGCTCGCTGTCGTAGAACGCGGTGAACACCGGCGGCAGGTCGGCGACGATGTCGCGCACCTGCAGCTCCACCTCGTGCACGATCTCGTCGCAGTTCGGGCAGTACCAGCGGAACTTCTCCAGCGTGCCCTCCTCGCGGACCCGCTCCATGACCAGGCCGATCGAGCCGGCCTCGCGCTGCGGCGAGTGCGGCGTGAGCCGGGGCAGCATCCACATGTGCCCCTCGGGCACCGTGATGGTCCGCGGGCCGTCCGGGGTCATCAGGTTGATCCGCAGGGTGCCCTTGATCTGGTAGAAGAACTCCTCGTACGGGTCCACGTGGAAGTCCGTGCGCTGGTTCGGGCCGCCGACGACCATCACGATGAAGTCGTCGCCCGTCGGGAACATCTGCTTGTTGCCGACCGGCGGCTTGAGCAGGTGCTGGTTGTCCTCGATCCAGCCGGGAAAGCTCACCGGCTCGGAAATCTCCGTCACTTCGATCCTCCTTCGGGCAAAAGTGCGACAGCCTGGATCTCGATCAGCAGGTGCGGGTGCGGGAGCTGGTGCACCGCGACCGTGGTGCGGGTGGGTCCGGTGGCGTCGAAGAACTCGCCGTACACCTCGTTGTACCCGCCGAAGTCGTTCATGTTGACCAGATACGTGGTGACCTGCACCAGGTCGGACAGGTCCGCGCCGACCGAGCGCAGGATGTCGCCGATGTTCTCGATCACCGCGCGGGTCTGCTCGCGGATGTCGAGACTGGTCGTGCCCATCCCATCCACCGAGGCACCCGCGATGGTGTTGTCCGGCCGCCGGCTCGACGTGCCGCTCACGAACGCGAACCCGCCCGCGACCTTCACGTGCGGAAACCGCCCCCGCGGCGTCGCCTTGCCCGCGACCACCTTCGCGCCGCTCATGCCGCTGCCTTCAGCGATGCGGTGCCGAGGCCCTCGACGACGGCGCGCACGTGGGCGCCAGGGGTGAGCGGGACGGCGGCGGTGGCCGCGCCGGCCAGGAAGACCCAGCCGGGCTCCAGAGCGACGCCGTAGCGGGCGGTCAGGGCGCGGCCCTCGGTCAGCGCGCGGCGCGGGTCGCCGAGGATCGCCGCGGTCGAACCCGCCTGGACGACCTTGCCGTCGACCTCCAGCAGCACGCCGAGGTTGTCGACGCCCGGCGGGACGGGCTGCCACGCGCCGATCACGAACGCCGCGCCGGAGGTGTTGTCGGCGACTACGTCGGCGTGCGTGAACTGGAAGTCTGCGTACCGGGAGTCGATGATCTCCAGCGCAGGGGCGGCCGCGGCGATGCCGTGCTCGCCCAGCAGGAACGCGATCTCCGGCTCGATCCGCGGGTGGATGAAGCCGTCCAGGCTGAGCTGACCGCTGTCGGGCACGGCCATCCCGTCGGTGAGCCGTCCCCAGATCACCTCGTGTACGCCGACCTGCGCCATCTTGGCCCGGCTGGTCAGTCCCATCTTGATGCCGACCAGCCGCTGACCCCGGTCGAGGCGGCGCGCGATCAGCGCCTCCTGCACGGCATAGGCACCGTCGACGTCCAGCTCGTGGCCCAGGGTGAGCTGCGGGATCGCGGTAGCGCTGACCGCCGCGTCGTCCAGCAGCACGGCCATCTCAGTGACGCTCATTTGCTTCCCTCCGCTGCCTGGACCAGGTCCAGGGCCACGTCGACGATCATGTCCTCCTGGCCGCCGACCATGCGGCGGCGGCCCAGCTCGACCAGGATCGAGCGCACGTCCACGCCGTACTTCGCCGAGGCGCGCTCGGCGTGGCGCAGGAAGCTGGAGTAGACGCCCGCGTAACCCAGTGACAGGGTCTCCCGGTCGACCTGCACCGGGCGGTCCTGCAGCGGCCGCACGATGTCGTCGGCGGCGTCCATCAGCGCGAACACGTCGCAGCCGTGCTGCCAGCCCATCAGTTCCGCGGTGGCGACGAAGACCTCCAGCGGCGCGTTGCCCGCGCCCGCGCCCATGCCCGCCAGGCTCGCGTCGACGCGCACCGGGACGCCGGGACGGTCGCCGTGCTCGACGGCGAGCACGCTGTTGGCGACGCCGAGCGACAGGTTGTGGTGGGCGTGGATGCCGACCTGCGTGGTCTCGTCCAGCACCTGCCGGTAGGCGTCGACCCGCTCGGCGACGTCGCCCATCAGCAGCCGGCCGCCGGAGTCGGTGACGTAGACGCAGTGCGCGCCGTACGACTCCATGAGTTTGGCCTGCTTGGCGAGTCCTGCCGGGTCGTTCATGTGGGACATCATCAGGAAGCCCGCGACGTCCATGCCGTTGTCGCGCGCCCAGCCGATGTGCTGGGCCGAGATGTCGGCCTCGGTGCAGTGCGTGGCGATGCGCACGCTGGTCACGCCGAGGTCGCGGGCGGCCTTCAGGTCGGCGATGGTGCCGATGCCGGGCAGCAGCAGCGTGGTCAGCTTCGACCGGGTCATCACCTCGGCGGCCGCGGCGATCCACTCCGCGTCGGTGGCCGCGCCGTGGCCGTAGTTGACGCTGGACCCGGCCAGGCCGTCGCCGTGCGCCACCTCGATCGCGGCCACGCCCGCGGCGTCCAGGGCCGCGGCGATCTGCCGCACCTGGTCGACGGTGTACCGGTGCCCGATGGCGTGCATGCCGTCGCGCAGGGTCACGTCCTGTACGTAGACCTCGGTCACGCCGCCACCTCCGCGCGCTTGCTGACCAGGCGCTCCGCGGTACGCAGCGCGGCCGAGGTCATGATGTCCAGGTTCCCGGCGTACTCGGGCAGGTAGTGCCCCGCCCCGGAGACCTCCAGGAACACCGAGACCTGCAGCGCCGGTTCGGCCAGCATCGGCACGCTCACCCGGTCGAACTGCACCTTCTGCTTGAGCCGGTAACCGGGCACGTAACCCTGCACCTGCTTGACCATGTCCTCGATCGACGCCTCGATCGCGGCCCGGTCGGCGTCCGCGTCCGCGCACAGGCAGTACACGGTGTCGCGCATGAGCAGCGGCGGCTCGGCCGGGTTCAGCACGATGATCGCCTTGCCGCGCGCCGCCCCGCCGACGACCTCGATGGCGCGGGCCGTGGTCTCGGTGAACTCGTCGATGTTGGCCCGGGTGCCGGGACCGGCCGAGCGCGACGCGATGGACGCGACGATCTCGCCGTACGCCACCGGCGTCACCGCGTGCACGGCCGCGACGATCGGCACCGTCGCCTGCCCGCCGCAGGTCACCATGTTGACGTTGGACTGGTCCAGGTGCTCGTCCAGGTTGACCGTGGGCACGACGTACGGCCCGAGCGCGGCCGGGGTCAGGTCGATCACGATCTTGCCGTGCTGGCGCAGCACCTCGTCGTTGCGCCGGTGCGCCCCCGCCGACGTGGCGTCGAACACCACGTCCACCTCGGCGAACTCCGGCATCGCCACCAGCCCGTCCACACCTTCGGCCGTGGTCGCCACCCCGAGCCGCGCAGCCCGCGCCAGCCCATCGGACTCCGGATCGATCCCCACCATCGCCACCATCCGGAGCGACTCCGACAACCGCAACACCTTGATCATCAGGTCGGTCCCGATGTTCCCCGACCCGATGACCGCCACCCCGGCCTTCACCACGTACCTCCCTTGCCGACGGCCACCACGTGAGCCCCGTTGATCACGGTGCCGAGGTGGTGACACGCCGTCGAACACGTCCTTAAGTTCATGATCAAACCGTTCATGCGGTGAAGCGTGTGCGGACGGAGCCGAGGTTGGAGATGCGGGCCTCGTAGGCGGCGCCGGGGGTGACCGGGACCATCGGGCCGAGGGCGCCGGAGAGGATCACGTCGCCCGCGTGCAGCGGGGTGCCTGCGGCGGCCATGGTCTGGGCGAGCCAGGCGACGGCGTGCAGGGGGTTGCCGAGGCAGGCCGCGCCCGCGCCGACGGAGACGGGTTCGCCCTCGTGTTCCAGGACCATGCCGCACAGGCGCAGGTCGACGGCCGACAGCGCCACCGGGCGGTTGCCGAGGACGAACATCGCGCTGGAGGCGTTGTCGGCGACCGTGTCCACGATGGAGATGTCCCAGTTCGCGATGCGCGAGCCGACGATCTCGATGGCGGGCAGCAGGCAGTCGGTCGCCCGGACCACGTCGGCCACGGTGACCTGGTCGTACGGCAGGTCCCGGCCAAGCACGAAGGCGACCTCCGCCTCGACCTTGGGCTGCAGGATGCGCGTCACGTCGACCTCTGCCCCGTCGAAGGCGGCCATGTCGGCGAACAGCACCCCGAAGTCGGGCTGGTCGACGCCGAGCTGCCGCTGCACGGCCGGGTTGGTCAGGCCGATCTTCGCGCCGACGACGCGCCGTCCGGCCGCGACCGCGTCGGCGGTCATCGCGCGCTGCACCGCGTACGCCGAGGCCACGTCCCCGACCGGCAGCAGCCGCTCGCGCAGCGGGGCGCACGGGGTGCGGGTCTCCTGCGCCTCGCGCAGCAGCCGCACCGCCTCGTCCAGCGTCTCCTTGCCGATGCTCATGCTCACCTCTCGTGTCGTGGCCGAGGCGGTCACGACAGGTCCACGCAGACGTTGGTCAGTTCGGAGTAGAAGGCCAGCGAGTGCACGCCGCCCTCGCGGCCCACGCCCGAGGCCTTCACCCCGCCGAACGGGGTGCGCAGGTCGCGCAGGAACCAGGTGTTCACCCAGACCAGCCCGGCGTCCAGGCGCGACCCGGCCCGGTGCGCCCGGCCCACGTCCCGCGTCCACACCGTGCTCGCCAGGCCGTACGCGCTGTCGTTGGCGAGCGCGTACGCCTCCTCCTCGTCGTCGAACGGCATCAGGCTGCACACCGGTCCGAAGATCTCCTCGCGGTTGACCCGCGCGTCCTGGGCCAGCCCGGTCAGCACCGTCGGCTGCACGTACGCGCCACCGTCGCGGGCGTCGCCGAAGCTCGGCACCCCACCGCCGGCCAGCACCGTCGCGCCCTCGGCACGGGCCAGGTCGTAGTAGCCGAGCACCTTGTCCCGGTGCTGCCGCGAGATCAGCGGCATGTTCACCGTCGCCTCCTCGTGCGGCCAGCCGAAGGCCAGCTCGGAGGCCTGCTTGGCGAGCCGGTCGGCGAACTCGTCGAAGATCGAACGGTGCACGTACAACCGCTCGGTGCACAGGCAGACCTGGCCGCCGTTGGTGAAGCTGGACCGCACCGAGCCGGCCACCGCCGCGTCCAGGTCGGCGTCCGGGAAGACCAATCCGGCGTTCTTGCCGCCCAGCTCGAACGAGACCGCCTTCACCCCGTCGGCCGCCGCGCGCATGATCGCGCTGCCGGTGGCCGACTCGCCGGTGAACGTGATCGCGTCCACGCCCGGGTGCTTGGTCAGGAACTCGCCCGCCGAGTCCGGGCCGAAGCCGTGGACCAGGTTGAACACGCCCTCGGGCACGCCCGCGGCGGCCATCACCTCGGCCAGCAGCGTGGCCGACGACGGGGTCTCCTCCGACGGCTTCACGATCACCGCGTTGCCGCAGGCCAGTGCCGGGGCGAGCTTCCAGGTGAGCAGCAGCAGCGGCAGGTTCCAGGGCACGATGATCGCGACCACGCCCACCGGCTTGCGTACCGCGTAGTTCAGTGCGCGGCCTCCGGCCGCCGTCGTGGTCATGAACGACTCGGTGGGCGCGGTCGCCACGATGTCGGCGAAGGCCCGGAAGTTGGCCGCGCCGCGCGGGATGTCGAGGGTACGCGCCTGCGAGATGCTCTTGCCGGTGTCCGCGACCTCGGCCGTGACCAGGTCGTCGAAGCGCCGCCCCAGCTCGTCGGCGACCCGGCGCAGCACCGCCGCGCGCTCACCCTCGCTCATCCGCCCCCACGGCCCGTGCAGGGCCGTGCGGGCGGCGGCAACGGCCGCGTCCACGGTCGACGCGTCCGCCTCGGCGACGTCGAAGATCTTCTCGCCGGTCACCGGCGACACCTTCGCGAACGTCTTGTCCGCCGAGACGAACGTCCCGCCGACGAAGTTGCGCAGCAGCCCCGGCGCACCGGCCGGACGGCCGGTCATCAGCATCGGATCCCAGTTCATGCCCCAGTGCCCTTCCGGAAGGCGAACGCGGCCAGCGCCCCGACGGCCAGCACCGCCGCGCCCGCCGCCGCGGCCAGCAGCCGCTGCTGACGGCGCACCCGCCGCTGGACCTGGGCGTACGGCGTGGTCGAGAACGACACCAGCTCGTAGCGTGACACGTACCGGCCGGGCAGCGCCCGCTCCAGCGCGTGCTCGACCTTCTTCTGCGCCTGGAACACCGGGGAGGCGACCTTGTCGCGCATCTCCACGAAGTTCTCCAGCGCCATCTGCGCGATGGCCTCGGTGTTGTCCCGGCGGCGCGCCTCGAACTCGGGCAGCGCCCGGTCCCAGTCGTCGCCGGTCTCGTCGAGGATGCGGTCCAGCTCGACGACGTCCTCGAAAGCGCAGTTCGCGCCCTGGCCGTAGAACGGCACGATGGCGTGCGCGGCGTCGCCGAGCAGGCCCACCCGGCCGTACGCGTGCCACGGGCTGCACCGCACCGTGCCCAGCACGCCCACCGGGTTGTGCAGGTAGTCGTCGACGAGGTCCGGGGCCAGCTCGATCACGTCCGGGTACACCTGCGCGAAGTGCTTCTCGATCGCGGCCGGGCTGCTCAGCGACGCGAACGCGTTGGTGCCGCCGGTCGGCCAGAACAGGGTGCAGGTGAAGGAGCGGTCGGGGTTCGGCAGCGCGATCATCATCGACGCGCCGCGCGGCCAGATGTGCAGCGCGCCCGGGTCCATCGCGAACTCGCCGTCGCGGGCCGGGATGGTCAGCTCCTTGTAGCCGTGCTCCAGGAAGTCCAGGCTCTCGGTCAGGCCGGTGTGGGCGAGCAGCTGCCCGCGCACCGCGGAGCTGAAGCCGTCGGTGCCGATGACCACGTCGGCCTGCGCCGTCTCCTCCCGCCCGTCGACCGCGAACGTCATCGCACCGGTCTTCGGGTCCAGACCGACCAGACGGTGTTCGAAGTGCGCGGTCACGTTCGGCAGCGCGGTGGCCGCCTCCAGCAGGGCGTTGTTCAGCGCGCCGCGGCTGATCGAGTTGATCGCCCGCTCGCCGTCGCTGCTGTAGGGCTGGAAGCCCGGCTCACCCTCGACCGGGTGGATCATCCGGCCGCGCATCGGCAGCGCGTCGGCCATCACCGAGCGGTCCAGGTCGATGCGGCGCAGCGCGTCCAGGCCCCGCTCGGACAGTGCCAGGTTGATGGAGCGGCCGCGCTCCACCTTGCCGGTGCGCGGGTCGGGGCGGCGCTCGTACATCGTCACGGTGTAGCCCCGGCGGGCCAGGTAGCAGGCCAGCAGGCTGCCCGCCAACCCCGCGCCGACCACGGCGACGTTCTTCGCGGCGGTCCCGGAATCGCCGGTCCTCGGCTCGGTGGTCATCGCTCCTCCTCCGGCGTCGCCGCCGCGCCCTGCCGGGGTGCGTCGGTCGGGAAGATCGCGGCGAGCGCTTGCGCCACCCGCCAGCAGTCGTGATAGGTCGAGTACAGCGGCACCGGCGCGAAGCGCACGATGTCGGGCTGGCGCGCGTCGGCGATCACGCCGTGCTCGTGGCGCAGCCGCCGGGCCAGCTCGTTCGCACCCAGATCGGTGGTGCGCACGGACAGCTGGCAACCCCGCCGCGCCGGGTCGCGCGGCGTGACCTGCTGCAACGGCCGTCCCGGCAGCACCTCGTCGAGCAGGCTCTCCAGGTATGCGGTCAGCCGCAGGCTGCGCTCGCGCAGCGCGTCCATACCGATCTTGTCGAACAGGTCGAGGGAGGTGCGCACCGGGCCCATCGCGAAGATCGGCGGGTTGGAGATCTGCCACGCCTCGACCGTGGCCGGCGGGCGCGAGGTCGGCGTCATCTCGAACCGCGTCGACGCCTCCGTGCTCCACCAGCCCTCGAAGCGGGGCAGGTCGGGGTCGCCCAGGTGCCGCTCGTGCACGAAGACGCCGCCCAGCGCGCCGGGGCCGGAGTTCAGGTACTTGTACGAGCACCAGGCCGCGAAGTCGACGTCCCACTCGTGCAGCCGCAGCGGCACGTTGCCCGCCGCGTGCGCGAGGTCCCAGCCGACGACCGCGCCCGCGGCCCGGCCCGCCGCGGTGATCGCGGGGATGTCCATCAGCTCACCGGTGAGGAAGTTGACCCCGCCGAGCATGACCAGGGCGACCGTGTCGCCCTCGGCGCGCAGGAACGCCAGCACGTCCTCGGTGCGCAGGGTGTCCTCCCCGGCGCGCGGGCGCAGGCGTACCACGGTGGTGTCGGGGTCCAGGCCGTGGAAGCGGGCCTGGCTGCGCACAGCGTAGCTGTCGGACGGGAACGCCACGTCCTCGATCACGATGCGGGTGCGCGCCCCCGCCGGCCGGTAGAACGACACCATCAGCAGGTGCAGGTTGACCGTCAGCGAGTTCATCACCACGGCCTCGGCGGGCAGCGCCCCCACCAGTCGCGCCGCCTGCTCGGTCAGCAACTCGTGGTACGGCAGCCAAGGCCGCGCAGCCTCCAGATGCCCCTCCACCCCGAGCCGCGCCCATGCGTCGAGATCGCCCAGGAGCTCGTCCCGGGTGGCCCGCGGCTGCAACCCGAGCGAGTTCCCGGCCATGTAGGCCGTCTCCGAATAGGCCCCACCCTCAGCCGGCGGGACCAGGAAGAGGTCCCGATGACCCGGGTCGGCCTGGTCCCGACGCCGCGCGCCTTCCTCAGTGAACGTCATACTGCTCTCGCTACCACTCTGCGTTGATCATGAACTTATGGACGTGATGGACGGCGTGTCGCCACCCCGGTGCCGTGATCACTGTGCCTCACATGGCGGTGCGGGCGGACCAGAGTTCGGGGAAGACGGTGCGGGACATGCTGCGCTGGAGCCAGGCGTAGCCGTTGGAGCCGCCGCTGCCGACCTTCGCGCCCATGGTGCGGGCCACGGCCTTGAGGTGCTTGTAGCGCCAGTCGTCGAAGCGCTCGGCGACGTCGGTCAGCGCCTCGCCGAGCAGGCGCAGGTGGTTGTCGGGGCTCTGGTCGGCATAGATGCGCACCCACGCCGCCTCGACGGCCGGGTGGGCCTCGTGCTCGGTCGCGAAGTCGCGGGTCAGCAGGTCGGCGGGGATGTCGAAGCCCTGGCGGGCGAGCAGCGCGATCACGTCGTCCCAGACGCTCGTGCCGTGCAGGGTCGCCAGCAGGTCGTGGTACACCTCGTCCTGGCGCTGGAACGGGCGGATCAGCGACGCCGTCTTCAGCCCGAGCAGGAACTCCAGGTGCCGGTACATCGCCGACTGGAAGCCCGAGCCCTCGCCGAGCAGGTTGCGGAAGCGGTTGAAGTCGGCGGGCGTCATCCAGTGCAGCGCGTTCCAGGCCGCGTTGAGCCCGTCCAGGTGCAGCGCGGTGCGCCGCAGCGGGGCGAGCGCGCCGTAGGCGTCGTCCTCGGCCAGCAGCCGCTGGGTCTCGCGCAGCTCGAATCGCACCAGCCCGAAGTACAGTTCCATCACCTGGCTGATCATGAGGAAGGACATCTCGCCCGGGTCCTTGCTCAGCGTCTGCTGCAGCGTGTGCAGGGTGCTCGCGTGCACGTACGCGTCATACGGCGTGCGCTGCGCGAACTCCAGGGTCGGCTCCCCGCCGTTGGCTTCGGCGCGCTCGGCGCGCTCGGCCGCGGTCGCGGGGCGTACGGCGGCGGTCGTCGTCGATGGAGCGGTCACGCGTTCCTCCGGGTGCTCTGGTCAACGTCATGATGTCTCCGTGAGGCCTCCGGACGGAATGCCGAATCAACGGCGCTCGGGGCGATCCGCTTAACGTTCATACTGGGGTCGGGGCGTTTCGTTTACGAAGGGAAAGCGGGTCGTGGACGACATGGATTGGGCGCTGCTGCGCGAGCTGCAGGAGGACGCCCGGCTGTCCTTCAGCGAGCTGTCCCGGCGGGTGCACCTGTCCCCGCCGGCGGTCGCCGAGCGGGTGCGGCGGCTGGAGGAGTCGGGTGTGATCACCGGCTACCGGGCGCACGTGGACCTGACCGCGGCGGGCCGCCCGGTCGTCGCGATGATCCAGATGTCCTGCTACGGCCCGGGCTGCGTGCTGCGGGATCCGGCGGTGCCGGAGTGGCCGGAGATCCTGGAGATCCACCGCATCACCGGCGACGCGTGCAGCGTCCTCAAGGTCGCCGCGACCTCCATGGACGCCTTCGAGGCCCTCATCGACCGGCTCGCCCCCCACGGCCGCCCCTCAAGCACCCTCATCCTCTCCACCCCCCTCGCCTGGCGCCCCCTCACCCCACCCTGACGAGCCGGTGCGTGAGCGCACCATGATCGTTCGGCTTGCCAGGCAAGTGGGCGAATGGACGGTCAAGATACGCACAGGTGCCAGGCATGTCGGATGACCTTGGAGCCGCGAGGCGGGGGCAGCGCGTGATGGCGTCCGGTTCGGGCCTTTTTTCATGTTTCTGGGCGTGGTGGGTTGGGGATGGGTGAGAGGATTTGGTATAGCCCGGGGGGATCGGGTGGTGATGAGTGATTTGGGGGAAACATGCGGTCTGCTCTCCGGGTGGCGGCCGGTGCCGTGGCGCTGGTCGTGGCGGCGCTCACCGCGCCGGCGCCCGCGCACGCCGAGGGTGTCTTCGTCGAGGTCAACCCGAGCACCATCCAGGCCGGCTTCCAGGTCGCCATCCGCGCCAGCTGCGGCGACGCGCTGAACAACGCGAAGGTGCACTCCGAGGCGTTCGGCACGGTCACCGTGGAGCCGGTCAACGTGTACCTGATCGCGGCGGCCACGGTGCCCGAGAACAAGAAGGCCGGCGGCTACAACGTGAAGCTGACCTGCCCGAGCCGGCAGACCGCCACCACCACGCTGTGGGTGGTCAACCACGACAGCCCGAGCCGCGGCCCGAACACGGGCGGCGGCGCGCTGGCCGGCGACGGTGGGGCGACGCTGATCGGCGCCGGCGCCACGGCGATGGGCCTGGGCCTGGGCGTGCTGCTGCTGTCGCGACGGCGCGGGCGCAGCCCGCTGACCCCCGCCTGACGCCGTGCTGCGCCGTCTGCGCGGCCCGCTGGCCGCGGTGCTGCTGCTGGTCGGGCTGTTCAGCGTCGGCATCGGGCTGGGCAAAGCCAACGGCTACTCGTTCGCCGAGCTGTTCCGGGGGCCGGGCAAGGCTCCGCCGGGCGAGTTCCCGGTGCTCGGCCCGAGCCGCCCGCTGCGGATCCAGATTCCCGCGATCAAGGTCAAGGCGTACATCCACGGCGTGGGCCTGGACTCCCGCGGCGCGATCGACACGCCGTCGCTGCTGCTGCGCAACGAGGCCGGCTGGTTCGACGACGGGCCCTCCCCCGGCCAGTACGGACCGGCGATCATCGTCGGGCACGTGGACACCAAGGACTCCCCCGGCGTCTTCCACCGCCTCGACGAGCTGAAGCCCGGCGCGAAGATCGAGATCACGCGCCGGGACAACAAGGTCACCGTGTTCGAGGTCAACACCGTCGAGCGGTTCAGCAAGCAGAGCCTGCCCGTCGACCGGATCTACCACGACTACACCCGGCCCGGGCTGCGGCTGATCACCTGCGGGGGGCGCTGGGTGGGCGGCGAGCTGGGCTACGCCGACAACATCGTGGTGTTCGCGAGCCTGGTCAGCACGCACCGGGCCTGAGCCTCAGGCGGCCGTCTCCAGCCACTGCGCCCAGCGCGGGTCCGGGGTGCGGTGGCCGAGCACCCGCCAGATCGCGCCGTGCGGCACCGTCGGCTTCATGGGAAGACGCCAGCCGAGATCGGCCAGCGTCTTGTCGCCCTTGTGGTGGTTGCAGCGCGCGCAGGCCGCGACCACGTTGTCCCAGGCGTGCTGCCCGCCCTTGGACCGCGGGTGCACGTGGTCGATCGTCTCGGCCGGACCCTGGCAGTAGACGCAGCGCCCGCCGTCGCGCGCGAATATGGCGCGCCGGGACAGGCCGACCTGGGAGCGGTACGGCACCCGGACGTATCGGGTGAGCTTGGCCACCAGCGGGACGGGCACCCGGTGGCGCGAACTGTGCAGCACCCCGTCGCCGTCGGCGACGCAGACGGCCTTGCCCGAGAGAATGAGAATGGCGGCCCGGCGCACGGACACGACACACAGCGGTTCGTAGGTCGCGTTGAGGAGCAACGCGGCGGAGGCGGCTGTGCGTCGTATGTCAGGCATCGGTCTCACCCTCCGGCGGCCAGTCACGTCATCGCGTCATTGTGACCATCGTCCCCGATTGATCTGGTGAATGCACCTACAATTTGCGGCGGTCTCATGAATTCTCAGCTGCGCTATGCCCTGCTCATTGGCATATGCGAGGAAAATCCCCCCGAGCCCGCCCGCACCGCCGACCGACCGATGAGGTAGCTAGTTAGCCATGCCGTTGAGCCTTCTCGCCCCCGACCCGGCCACGCCGTGCACCGACACCGACCAGATCTGCCAGTGGCTGTACAACGTCACCGACTCCGAGTGGCTGGCCGACGGCGGCTATTACCTGCTCATCAAACCGATCCGCATCATCGTCATCATTGTCGTCGCG
Source organism: Catellatospora chokoriensis (assembly GCF_011297315.1). Classification (NCBI taxonomy): domain Bacteria; kingdom Bacillati; phylum Actinomycetota; class Actinomycetes; order Micromonosporales; family Micromonosporaceae; genus Catellatospora; species Catellatospora chokoriensis. Next base: position 255,158 of record NZ_JAAOTI010000012.1, on the reverse strand, counting down.
CTGATCGCCCGCGCGCTGCTGAACCACACGATCAACAAGATCGTGGCACGTACCGCCCAGGGCAAGGTGCCGACCATGCTGCGCCCGATCCGGGAGAAGGTGCCGGTCTCGGTCCTGAACGCCGGGAGCATGTTCCCCGAGCGCCGGCGCCAGCGCGCGGAGGCCATCGGCTCGGTGCTCAAGAGCATGGTCACCGTCGGCGTCTTCTCGGTCGCCTTCCTGATCGTGCTCAGTGAGTTCGACATCAACGTCGGGCCGCTCATCGCCAGCCTCGGCATCGTCGGCGTGGCCCTGGGCTTCGGCGCGCAGTCGCTGGTCAAGGACTTGATAGCGGGCCTGTTCATGCTGCTGGAGGACCAGTACGGCGTCGGCGACGTGATCGACACCGGCGAGGCCGTCGGCGTGGTCGAGTCGGTCGGCCTGCGCACCGTCACCATCCGCGACGGCCGCGGCGTCATCTGGTACGTGCGCAACGGTGAGATCATCCGCATCGGCAACAAGAGCCAGGGCTGGGCCACCGTCATGATCGACGTGCCGATCGGCTTCGTCGGCGTGGAGGAGGCGACGTCGGTGCTGCGCGAGGCGGTCGACGCCTTCGCGCACGATCCCGAGTGGTCCGCCGACTTCGTGGAGCCGCCGCAAGTGCTGGGTGTCGAGAACATCAGCGTGGACGGCGCGGTGATCCGCACCGTGTGCAAGACCTCTGCCGACCGGCAGTGGGACCTGCAGCGGGAGATGCGCCGCCGGCTCACCGAGGCGCTCGAGGCCTCGGGCATCGCGGCGCAGATGCAGGCGTCCCGCGCGCTGCGGGCGTCGGTGCCCGCCGAGGAGCCGCCCACCGCCTGACCGGACAGCGTGGCATCAGCCGTAGAGGCTAGCGCTTTATCCACCGATCGGGCAGAATCAACCGACGACATCCCTTCTGGGACGGTCATTCGGCGTGACTCTGCGACAGGATGGCGGTCCTCGACACCAATGTCGTGATCGATGGAGGACCATCCGGTGGTGCACCACCCCGCTCGCACCAACACACCCCCGCCGAACGAACCGCCCGGCTCGCAACCCGAGCACCGCGCGACCTTCGGTGAGGTGCTCGCCATCCGCGAGTACCGGGGCATGCTCGGTGCCAGCGTGCTGTCCTGGATCGGCGACTACCTGGCCAAGGCCGCGGTCACCACGCTGGTCTACGAGCAGACGCAGTCGGCGGGCATGGCCGCGGCCACCTTCGCGATCAGCTTCGCGCCGTGGGTGCTGCTGGGGCCCATGCTGGCCGCGGTCGCCGAGCGGTATCCGTACCGCTCGGTCATGATCATCAGTGATCTGGCCCGGATGGTGCTCATCGCGCTGGTCGCGGTGCCCGGCCTGCCGATCCCGGTCCTGCTCGGCCTGCTCTTCCTCACCGCCCTGGGCAACCCGCCCTACGAGGCCGCCCGCTCGGCGCTCTATCCGGCCATCCTCACCGGCGACCGCCTGGTGGTGGGCATCTCGCTGAACATGAGCGCCGGCCAGGCCGCCCAGATCGGCGGCTACCTCGCCGGCGGTGTGCTGGCCGCCCTGAACCCGCGCATGTCGCTGCTGCTCGACGCGGGCACCTTCGCCGCCTCGGCGCTGCTGCTCACCCTGGTGGTGCGGCACCGGCCCGCGGTGGCCAACCCGAGCGCACGGCGCAATCTGGTCCGGGAGACCGTGGAGGGCTTCCGGGTGGTCTTCGGGATCCCCGCGCTGCGCGCCATCGCCGTGCTCGTGTTCAGCGTGACCCTGTTCGCGATCGTGCCGGAGGGCCTCGCCGCCGTCTGGGCTCACCACCTGACGCCGGGCGAGGACGCCGGGCGCGGCTTCGCGCAAGGCATGATCATGCTCGCCAACCCGGCCGGTTACGTGCTGGGCGGCATCGTGGTCGGCCGGTTCATGGCACCGCACGTGCGCCGGTCGCTGATCCGGCCGCTGGCCCTGCTCACCCCGATCATGCTGGTGCCCGCGCTGCTCAACCCGTCGCTGGCCGCCGTGTGCCTGATGGCGGCGGCCTGCGGCTTCTGCCTGGCCGGCATGCTGCCCGCCATCAACGGGCTCTTCGTGCAGGCACTGCCGAACGTCTACCGGGCCCGCGCGTTCGGCGTGATGCAGGGCGGTGTGCAGATCATGCAGGGCGGCGCGGTGCTGATCACCGGGATGCTGGCCAGCCACTGGCCGCTGCACCAGGTCATCGGCCTGTGGAGCGTAGCCGGGGTGGTGCTGGTGCTGGTGGCGCTCAGCGCCTGGCCGCCGCACGAGCGGTTCACCGCGGCCATCGAGCGCGCCCGGCGGCTCAATGAGGCTCCGGTCGCCGGGTAGCCTAGGGCTGGTGAGTGACCAGCCCGCCGCCCCCGCGTCGACCGCCCTGCCGACTCCGAACTACTTCGAGCTGCTCGGCGGTGAGGACGCCTTCCGACTGCTCGTGGACGAGTTCTACGCCGGGGTCGCCACCGACCCGGTGATGCGCCCGATGTACCCGGAGGAAGACCTCGGCCCGGCCAACGAGCGGCTGCGCCTCTTCCTTATCCAGTACTGGGGCGGTCCGAACACCTACTCGCAGGAGCGGGGGCACCCGCGGCTGCGGATGCGCCACGCCCCCTTCGTCATCGGCACCGTCGAGCGCGACGCCTGGCTGCGCCACATGCGCCACGCCGTCGACACCCTCGAACTCAGCCCCGAGCTGGACAAGATGCTGTGGGACTACCTGGAGCGGGCGGCGTTCTTCATGGTCAATGCGGAGCACTAGGCCATGAAGCAACAGCTCAGCATGGTGAACGCCGACCACTGAGCAGTTCCGAGTGACCTTGGGCACCCTTCTCGACTGACCGGCCGAGCAGGGTGCCCTTCCTTTCGGTCGCCTCGTTAACCAGGGGAGGAATGCCCGGATTTACGAGGAGACGCCCTGATGCGCCATCGCGTGGTATCGCTGGCCGCCCTGGCCGCGATGGCCCTGCCCGCCGCCGTGTGGGCTGCCCAACCGCAGGCCCCGGCCGAGAACCTGAAACCGCGCGACGTGCGCACCGTGGCCGAGGATCCCGCCGACTGGACGCCGCACATCCTCGACGGCGAGGTGCACGCGCTGGCGGTGGTCGGCGAGGTCGTGGTAGTCGGCGGAGACTTCACCAGGGTGAGCGACAACCTGGGCACCGAGGAGTACGAGCGCGAGCACCTGTTCGCCTTCGACCTGCACACCGGCGCCGTGCTCGACTTCGCGCCGGAGGTGGACGGCATGGTCTACTCGCTGACCCCCGGCCCGGACAACTCGGTGTTCGTCGGCGGCGCGTTCGAGGAGATCGACGAGCAGGACCAGAGGGGACTCGCCCGGCTCGACCTGGCCACCGGCGAGCTGGTAGAGGGCTTCGACGCCTCGATCAACTGGGGCGACGTACGCGGCCTGTCCGTCTCCGACGGGTGGCTGTACCTCGGCGGCTCGTTCACCGCGGTCAACGACGTGCCGCGGCGCGGGCTGGCCCGGCTCGACGTGCTCACCGGCGAGGTGGACCCGGCGTTCGACGCGCGGCTGGACGCCCCGGAGATCGGCCGGGTGAAGGTCGAGGACATCGCGATCTCGCCGTCCGGCGACCGGCTGCTGGCGATCGGCGCCTTCACCCGGGTCGGCTCGGCCCGCCGGGTGCAGGCCGCGATGTTCGACCTGACCGGCAACCCGTCAAAGGCCGCCAACTGGTCGACCGACGCGTACGTCCCGCTGTGCCGGGAGGGCTTCGACACCTACATGCGCGCGGCCGACTTCTCCCCCGACGGCGATTACTTCGTCATCGTGACGACCGGCCGGCTCAGCGGCTACGAGATCAACTGTGACACCGCGGCCCGGTTCGAGACCTACGCCACCGGCAAGGTCCGTCCCACCTGGGTCAACCACACCGGCGGCGACTCGCTGTACGCCGTCGAGATCGTCGGCGGCGCCGTCTACGTGGGCGGGCACCAGCGCTGGCTGGACAACCCCTACGGCATGGAGTCGGCCGGACCGGGTGCGGTGGAACGCCCCGGTGTGGCGGCGATCAACCCGGTCACCGGGATGGCCCTGGCCTGGAACCCGACCCGCACCCGCGGCGTCGGCGTGCGCGCGTTCGCCACCACGCCGCTGGGCCTGCTGGTCGGCTCGGACACCGACGAGCTCGGCCGGGAGTACCACGGCCGGATCGGCCTGTTCCCCCGCCTGGACTGACGCGGCTCCCACAGGAGCCCGTCGGAGCGGCCGCTCGGTGTACGGCCGCAGCGCGGCGTAGGCCGTACACCGATTGAGGCCGCGGAGCGGGCTCCGCATGACGCAGACAGATCAGCCGCCTGCCCGGGTGTACGAGACCCGGACAGGCGGCTGTCGCCGTCAGAGGGCCCTGCGGCGGCGGAGAGACGTCTTCAGAGCAGCAGGCCGCCGTCGCTGTGCATCCAGTCCACGAAGGTGGTGGAGACCGAGGCGGCGCAGTCGAGAAGCTCCATCAGCAGCGCGTCGTGCACGCCGGAGCGCAGGGGCACCTGCCACTCGGCGTAGATCGGCAGCTGGCCGCGCTCGGTCGGGTCGCCCACGTAGGCCTTGGCGAAGCGGCGGGTGTGGTTCCACTCGTTGACCGCGCGGTAGGCGAGGTCGGCCAGCTCCGGCGGCACGGTGGCGTGCGGGCGGGCCCGGATCACCAGGATCTCGTCGTCCGGCCCCTCGACCGCGAACAGCAGGGCGTGCCGCTCCCAGAGCGCCAGCAGGCTCTCCTCGCCGTCGGAGAGGTAGCGGATGTCGAGCAGGTCGAGGGTGGCGGCGATGCGGCGCAGGTTGACCTGTGGTGTCTCGGCCGGCGCCAGGGTCGTCGGCGCCGGCGGCAGGCTGTCCATCATGGACAGGTCGTCCGGCACCTCGAAGAGGCTGCGCTGTTGCGGGACCGTGCGCGAGCGCGCCGTCCCCGCCGTCGACTGACCCACCCGCAAGCGTTGCCACGAAAACCACGCCATGCCCATGCTCCTGTCCGACCGTAGCCTGAAGCCGACAGATCAATGCTGAGGGAGATTGCTTGCCTACCCTCAGTTCCATCCCCGGCGAGGAGGCTACCCGGACAGCCGTCTTTCGTCATCCCCTTACCGGCGGTCCCAGGCTGAACAGACGATGTCCGATCAGCCGATCGACCGACTGGCAATCGGCCGTACGGACAACACGGGCGTCCGGAACCAAGCAGTGCCAAAGGAACCGGCGAGTCCGGTCCACGTCCCCGCGGTGACCACGGTGACGTCCTCGGCTCCGAGGAAGCCCATCCGCACCAAGCCTTGCACGAGCCGCTGCGGCACGGCGAACGCCACGCCGTCCACATCGGACGTTCCGCTCACCACGACGTGGTCCAGGAGCGCGTCGCGCAGCACCCGCTGCCCGACCGCGCGGCCCTTCAGCCCGGTGGTCCCGACGTCGCGCAGCGCCTGCGCGGCGGCCGCGGCCACGTCGCCGACCACCGACGCGGGCAGCCGCTCGACCGCCCGGGCGGTCGCCGGGGGCAGCGCGCCGCGCCACCGGTCGTCCAGCGCCGGCGGGTCCGCGGCGCCTTCCAGCAGCGCCGCCGCCGCGGCCACCCGGTCACGGTCGACGCTGCCGGCGACGGTGCGGGTGACGAGCACGCCCCACGGCAGCGTGGCCCACAGCGCCACCCGGCCCGGCCCGGCCGGGCACAGCCGCACCAGGGTCGCCGGGTCGAGCCGCAGCAGCCGGCGCAGGAACACCGCCGCGTCGGCGCGCTCGGTCAGGTCGACAGCCATGGCTTCAGGAAACTCTGCTCGGCCTCGCTCATCCGGCGCGGCCGCTGCCGGTCCAGGTCGTACGGCACCAGCACGGAACGGGCCCGGCTGGCCAGCAGGTCACCGTCGAACAGCTCGTAGCAGACGGTGAACCGGGACGGCTTGAGGTCTTCGATCCACAGTTCGATGCGCACCGGGTCGCCATAGTCGACCGGCCGCAGGTAGTCCACCTCGTGCCGGGACACCACGATGCCCTCCTCGAAGGAGGTCACCCCGGCCTCCCGGGCGCCGACGAACATCATCGCGACGCGGGCCTCCTCGTACAGGGTGAGGAAACGCGCGTTGTTGACGTGGCCGTACGCGTCAAGATCAGACCACCGCAGCGCGCAGTGGTAGGTGAATCTCATGGTTCTCCCACTCGCCTTGATCGTTCGGCCTGCCGGTCGCTCGCGCGACCGGCAGGCCGGTGGATCATGAGATCCGGATCAGTCGCGCGTCAGCCTGCGGTGGGTGACCCGGTGCGGGCGGGCGGCCTCGACACCCAGGCGCTCGATCTTGTTCTTCTCGTACGACTCGAAGTTGCCCTCGAACCAGAACCACTTCGACTCGTTCTCCTCGGTGCCCTCCCACGCCAGGATGTGGGTGGCCACGCGGTCGAGGAACATCCGGTCGTGGGAGATGACCACGGCGCAGCCCGGGAACTCCAGCAGCGCGTTCTCCAGGCTGGACAGCGTCTCCACGTCCAGGTCGTTGGTCGGCTCGTCGAGCAGCAGCACGTTGCCGCCGATCTTGAGCGTGAGCGCCAGGTTGAGGCGGTTGCGCTCACCACCGGACAGCACGTTGACCGGCTTCTGCTGGTCCGGCCCCTTGAAGCCGAAGGCGGCCACGTACGCCCGCGAGGGCATCTCGACCTTGCCGACCATCAGGTAGTCCAGGCCGTCGGAGACGACCTCCCAGACGGTCTGGGCGCTGTCCAGGCCGGCCCGGTTCTGGTCGACGTAGGACAGGGTCACCGTCTCGCCGACCTTGACCGCGCCGTCGTCCGGCTTCTCGATGCCGACGATGGTCTTGAACAGGGTGGTCTTGCCGACGCCGTTCGGGCCGATGATGCCGACGATGCCGTTGCGCGGCAGCGAGAACGACAGGTTGTCGATCAGCACCCGCTCGCCGAAGCCCTTGACCAGGTCCTTGGCCTCGATGACCGTGCTGCCCAGGCGCGGGCCCGGCGGGATCTGGATCTCCTCGAAGTCCAGCTTGCGGGTCTTCTCGGCCTCGGACGCCATCTCCTCGTACCGGTCCAGACGGGCCCGGGACTTGGTCTGGCGCGCCTTGGCGTTGGAGCGCACCCACTCCAGCTCCTCGGACAGCCGCTTGCGCATCTTGGCGTCCTTGCGGCCCTCGATCGACAGACGCGCCGCCTTCTTCTCCAGGTAGGTGGAGTAGTTGCCCTCGTAGGGGTAGGCGCGCCCGCGGTCGAGCTCCAGGATCCACTGGGCCACGTTGTCCAGGAAGTACCGGTCGTGGGTGATCGCGATCACCGTGCCGGGGTACTTCGCCAGGTGCTGCTCCAGCCAGAGCACGCTCTCGGCGTCCAGGTGGTTGGTGGGCTCGTCGAGCAGCAGCAGGTCGGGCTGCTCCAGCAGCACCTTGCACAGCGCCACGCGGCGCTTCTCGCCACCGGACAGCGGGCCGACCGGCAGGTCGGGCTCCGGGCAGCGCAGCGCGTCCATGGCCTGCTCGAGCTTGGAGTCGAGGTCCCACGCGTCACTGTGGTCCAGCTCCTCCTGGAGCCGGCCCATCTCGTCCATGAGCTCGTCGGAGTAGTCGGTCGCCATCAGCTCGGCGATCTCGTTGAACCGCGCGAGTTTGGCCTTGGTGTCGGCGACGGCGAGCTCGATGTTCTGCAGCACGGTCAGCGACTCGTCCAGCCGGGGCTCCTGAGCCACCATGCCGACGGTGTAGCCGGGCATGAGCCGGGCCTCGCCGTTGCTGGGGATGTCCTGGCCGGACATGATCCGCAGAAGGCTCGACTTACCCGCGCCGTTCGGGCCGACCACGCCGATCTTGGCACCCGGCAGGAAGTTGAGCGTGACGTTGTCGAGCACAACCTTGTCGCCGTGCGCCTTGCGTGCCTTCTCGAGCGTGTATATGAACTGGGCCACGGTCGGGCCAACCCCCTTCAGACAGTCTTCGTGTCAATACTCCCAGGTGGCCCTGCGGCCTGAGACATGGGGCCGTGTGAGCCGGCTCGCCCGCCCCCGGGACGTGCGCCGACCCGGACATCGGGTTTCGCAGGGCACGAGGCGGGCATCACGCAGCGGGTTGTGATCAAAGCGCAGCGCTGGGATGATCTACACGTATCGCCATCGCGTGTCGCGCCGATGATCCACCTTTCAGAGGACTTCAGTAGTCTCAGAGGATGGCCCACGATCCACCGATCGGAGGAGAGGCAGCGATGGTCGATCGCAGTCCGTTCGTTGTCGTGGCAAACCGGCTGCCCGTGGACGAAGTGACCACGGACACCCCGGGAGGCCGCGTCACGGGTTCCGGAGATTCCCGCCGCCGGTGGCGGCGCAGCCCCGGCGGACTCGTCACCGCCCTGCACCCGGTGCTCGTCGAGCGCCATGGCACGTGGATCGGCTGGTCGGGCTCGCCCGGCCCGGCTCCGGAGCCGTTCGAGCTGGATGGGATCAACCTGCGGCCGGTGCCGCTCTCTGAAGAAGATCTTGAGCGGTACTACGAGGGCCAGTCCAACGCCACCATCTGGCCGCTCTACCACGACAACGTCGAGCCGCCCGTCTTCCGCCGCCGCTGGCGGGAGGCCTACCGGGTGGTCAACCGGCGCTACGCCGAGGCGGCCGCGGAGGTCGCCGCCCAGGGGGCCACCGTCTGGGTGCAGGACTACCAGCTCCAACTCGTGCCCGCGATGCTGCGCGAGCTGCGCCCCGACCTCAAGATCGGATTCTTCCTGCACATCCCTTTTCCGCCGATCGAGCTGTTCATGCAGCTGCCGCAGCGCGCCGAGGTGCTGCGCGGGCTGCTCGGGGCCGACCTGGTCGGCTTCCAGCAGCGGCTGGCCGCGCAGAACTTCATCCGGCTGGCCCGGCACCTGCTCGGCACGCCGTACCACGGCAACGTGATCGAATATGAGGGCCGCCAGGTCAAGGCGGACGCCTTCCCGATCTCGATCGACGTGGGCGAGATGCAGCGTCTCGCGGACAACCCACTTGTCCGGGAGCGGGCGGTGCAGATCCGGGCCGAGCTGGGCGACCCCAAAACGGTCATCCTGGGCGTGGACCGGCTCGACTACACCAAGGGCATCGAGCATCGCCTGAAGGCATATCGCGAGCTCTTGGCCGCGGGACGGCTGTCCGTGCCGGAATCGGTGATGGTGCAGGTCGCGACGCCGAGCCGGGAGCGGGTCGAGCACTACCAGGCACTTCGCATCAAGGTCGAGCGCGAGGTGGGCCGGATCAACGGCGATTTCGGCCGTGTCGGCGTGCCTGCGGTGCATTACCTGCACCAGTCGTACAGTCGCAGTGAGTTGGCCGCGCTCTACTGCGCGGCCGACGTCATGATGGTGACCCCGTTGCGGGACGGTATGAACCTGGTGGCCAAGGAGTACGTGGCGGCACGCTTGGAGCATGGTGGCGCACTCGTGTTGAGCGAGTTCGCGGGCGCGGCCGGAGAGCTGCGACAGGCGTTCCTGTGCAACCCCCACGATCTGGACGCGGTCAAGGACGCACTCATGCGCGCGGTCACCGTCGACGAGCACGAGGCCCGGCGCCGGATGAGCGTGATGCAGCGGCACCTGCGCCGCCACGACGTGGCGCGCTGGGCGTCAGACTTCCTGACCGAACTGGGAGCAATACCATGACCCTGGGCATGACCGTCGATCTCGACCGCGACGGCTTCGACCCCGAACTGCGCTCCGCGCTGGCGCAGCTTGCCCGCGTGCCGCACCTGCTCGTCGCGTGCGACTACGACGGCACCCTGGCCCCGATCGTGGAGGACCCGTCCGCGGCCGCCCCGATCCCGGAGGCGGTCGCAGCGTTGCGATCGCTGGCCACGCTCCCGCAGACCACCGTCGCGGTGGTCTCCGGGCGCGCACTGCGCGACCTGGCGGCGCTGTCCCGGCTGCCGAGCGAGGTCCATCTCGTCGGCAGCCACGGCTCCGAGTTCGACATCGGCTTCGTCCAGCGGCTCGCCTCCGACCTGGTCGAGCTGCGCAGCCGGCTGCAGACCGAGCTGGAGCGCATCGCCGCCGAGCACCCGGGCGTACGCCTGGAGAACAAGCCCGCCAGCGTCGCCGTGCACCTGCGCACCGCCTCCCGGGCGGTGGCGGCCGCGGTGACCGACGCCATCCGGTGCGGTCCGGCCGCCTGGGCCGGCGTGCACACCACCGAGGGCAAGGAGGTCGTCGAGCTGTCGGTGCTGGCCTCGCACAAGGGCACCGCGATCGACGAGCTGCGCCGCCAGGTGTCCGCGGGCGCGGTGCTGTTCATGGGCGACGACGTCACCGACGAGAACGCCTTCCGGCAGCTGTCGGGCAAGGACATCGGCGTGAAGGTGGGCGCGGGCGAGACCGCCGCGTCCTTCCGGGTGCACGACCCGCTGCAGGCGGTGCGCATCCTGGCGCTGCTGCTGGACACCCGGCGGCACTGGCTGTTCGGCGAGCGGGCGGTGCCGATCGAGCGCCACTCGATGCTGGCCGACGGCCGCACCGTCGCGCTGATCAGCCCGGACGCCCGGGTGAGCTGGCTGTGCCACCCGCGGCCGGACAGCGCGGCGATCTTCGCCGACCTGCTCGGCGGCGCGCCCGCGGGCCACTTCAGCGTGGGGCCGCAGCGCGGCGGCCACCCGCTCGGCCAGCGCTACCGCCCCGGCACGATGACCGTGGAGACCCGCTGGTCCGGGCTGACCGTGACGGACTGGCTCGAAGGCGACAGCCTGATGCGCCGCCTCACCGGCAACACCGTGGTGCGCGTCGAGTACGCGCCGCGGCCCGAGTTCGGGCAGGTGCCGGTCCAGCTGCAGCCGCTCACCGACGGGCTGCTCGTGCTGGGCACCAGCGAGCACCTGTGCCTGTACTCCCCCGGCGTCGAGTGGGACGTGGTCGACGATGGCGGGCACGACACCGCCCGCGCGGTCATCGACCTGTCGAAGATGAACGGCGAGGCGCTGCTCGAGATGCGCATGCGCAGCCACAACCTGACCGCCCACCCGCTGTCCGCGGGCGAGCGGCTGGAGCTGGTCGAGCAGCCGTGGCGGGAATGGGCCAACTCGCTGGAACTGCCCTCGGTCGAGAAGGAGGTGGTCATGCGCAGCGCGCTCACGCTGCGCGGGCTGTGCCACTTCGAGGGCGGCGGCGTCATCGCGGCGGCGACCACCTCGCTGCCGGAGACGCTGGGCGGCATCCGCAACTGGGACTACCGCTTCGTCTGGCTGCGCGACGGCGCGATGACCGTCAAGGCGCTGGTCGAACTCGGCTCGCTGACCGAGGCCGAGGCGTTCCTGCGCTGGGTCGACGGGGTCGTCGACCGCACCGGCGGGCACCCGGAGCGGCTGCACCCGCTCTACACCGTGGACGGCTACGAGCTCGGCCCCGAGGCCGTGATCGAGAGCCTGCCCGGCTACGCCGGCTCCCGGCCGGTGCGCGTCGGCAACGCCGCCAACAAGCAGCTCCAGCTGGACGTGTTCGGCCCGGTCGCGGACGTGCTGATGGCGGTCGCGGACAAGCGCGGCAAGATCCGTCACGAGGAGTGGCGGGTCATGGAGGCCATGGTGCAGGCCTGCTCCCAGCGCTGGCACGAGCCCGACCACGGCATCTGGGAGGCGCGTCTGCCTCCGCGCCACCACGTGTACTCCAAGGTCATGTCGTGGATGACGGTGGACCGGGCGCTGCAGGTGCTGGAGCGGCACACCACCGAGGAGCGGCCCGAGTGGGTCGAGCTGCGGGACCGGATCGCCGAGAACGTCCTGCACCAGGGCTGGCACGAGGGCACCAAGGCGTACACGGTGGCCTACGGCTTCCCGGAGATGGACGCCTCCAGCCTGTGGATCGGCCTGTCCGGCCTGCTGGCCGACGACGACCCGCGCTTCCTGGACACGGTGCTCGCGGTCGAGGCAGAGCTCCGCTCGGGACCGGTCGTCTACCGCTACAAGTGGGACGACGGCATGCCCGGCAAGGAGGGCGGCTTCCACATCTGCACCGCGTGGCTGATCGAGGCCTACCTGCGTACCGGCCGCCGGGCCGACGCCGAGGAGCTGTTCGACCAGATGCTGGCCACGGCCGGCCCGACCGGCCTGCTCCCCGAGCAGTACGACCCGGACCTGGAGCGCGGCCTCGGCAACCACCCGCAGGCCTACAGCCACCTCGGCCTGATCAGGTGCGCGCAACTGCTCGGCAGGTGAGCACGGCGAAGGGGCTCCACCCTGCGGGGTGGAGCCCCTTCCTTTGCCACGACTATGGTAACTCCAGCTATCATAGCTGCAGCTATCATAATCAGGGGGTACGCCGATGGACGCAGCGAAGCCGCAGCGCCTGCACGGCCGCGCGGTCGAGTGGGACGAGCTGACCGACTTCGTCTCGGCTCCGACGGCGGGGGCGACCCTCGGCCTCGTCTACGGCCGCCGCCGCCAGGGCAAGACACTCATGCTCGAACTGCTGGCCCAGCAGACCGGCGGCTTCTTCTTCGGCGCGACGCAGCAGACCGAGAGCCAGAACCTGGCCGACCTCGGTCGCGCACTCGCCGAACACCGCGGACTCGGTTCGCCGCTGGCACCGGCCGACTGGCGCGAGGCGCTGACCGAGCTGATCCGGCTCGGCCGCGAACGGCAGCTGCCCGTCATCATCGACGAGTTCCCCTACCTCGTCGCGACGACGCCCGCCCTGCCCTCCTATCTGCAGCAGGCCCTGAGCCCGCTCGGCGAGGCCAAGCAGGACACCCGCACCCGGCTCGTCCTCTGCGGCAGCGCGCTGACCACGATGTCCACGCTGCTCGCCGCGGGCGCTCCGCTGCGCGGCCGGGCGGTGCTGGAACTGGTGGTGCGTCCGTTCGGCTACCGCGAAGCGGCCGCATTCTGGGGACTCACCGATCCCGACCTCGCCTTCCGGGTCAACGCCCTGGTCGGCGGGACACCGGCATACCTGGAGATGAGCGGAGGGGCCGGGCCGCGCAGCGCCGCCGACTTCGACCGCTGGGTGCGGCGCCGGATCGTCAATCCCGCGTCGGCGATGTTCCGTGAGGGCAGCCTGCTGCTGCGCGAGGACCCGTCGATCGCCGACCCCACCTCGTACGCCGCCGTCCTCACCGCGCTGAGCGCCGGCAAGGTCCGCCGCACCGAGATCGCGGCCGAACTCGGCCGGCCCGCCTCGGCGCTGGCCCACCTGCTCAACGGTTTGCAGGGCATCGGCCTGGTCGAGGCCGTCGACGACGCGCTGCGCAGCAAGCGCACCGTCTACCGGATCACCGAGCCCGTCGTCCGGCTGTACCAGCTGATCATCAACCGGCACGAGGCCGAGCTGGTCGCGGGGCGGGCGGAGCAGGTGTGGGACCGCAACAGCGACACCATCGCCTCCAAGATCTACGGACCGCACTTCGAGGATCTGAGCCGCCAGTGGTGTTTGTGGCACGCGAGTGAGCAGACGCTGGGCGGCCTGGCGAGCCGGGCGCTGCCCACGGAACTCCCCTGCCGGGACCACCGGGCCGGCCACGAGCTGGACGCCGTCGTCTGGGAGACCCGTGCCGGCCACCCCGGGCGCATCATCGCGATCGGCGAGGCCAAGGCCACCGCGAGCCCGGTCGGCGTCGACGAGCTGACCCGCCTCGACCATCTGCGCGGGCTGCTTCCCGCCGACGCCGCGACCCCCGCGCCCCGCCTGCTGCTGTTCGCCCGTTCGGGCTTCACCCCCGCGCTGAGACGCACCGCGGCCACCCGCGACGACGTCGAACTCGTCGACCTGGACCGCCTGTACCACGGCTCGTGACACCAGCGCGCTGCGCAGCCGCGCACAGCTTCATGATCTGTTTTTGTGGACGCCTGATGTCGCTATGACGACGCCGGACGTCCACAAAAACAGATCATGACGGCTGGCGGCCGGTCCCGATGCCGCAGGCCGGATCAACGTCCGGGTGTCAGGACCTCGGCCACGTGACCGATGACGACGATGGCGGGCGGGTTGAGCTGCTTGGCGAGGTCGGGCAGGTCGGCGAGGGTGCCGTGGACGGACTTCTGCTGGTCCGTCGTGCCCTCCTGGACGATCGCGGCGGGGGTCGTGGCGTCGCGGCCGTGCGCCAGCAGCGTCGCCACGATGGCGGGCAGGTTCTTCAGGCCCATCAGGATCACCAGCGTGCCGCGCAGCCGGGCCAGCGCGGGCCAGTCCACCAGCGAGTCCGGATGGTCCGGGCCGATATGCCCGCTGACCACGGTGAACTCGTGCGCGACCCGGCGGTGCGTCACCGGGATGCCCGCCGCGGCGGGCACCGAGATCGCGCTCGTCACGCCGGGCACCACGGTCACCGGCACACCCGCCTCGGCGCAGGCCAGCACCTCTTCGCCGCCGCGGCCGAAGACGTACGGGTCACCGCCCTTGAGGCGCACCACGAAGAGCCCCGCCCTGGCCCGTTCCACCAGGATGCGGTTGATCTCCTCCTGCTGCGCGGCTGGTCCATAGGGCAGCTTCGCCACGTCGACCAGTTCCACGTCGGCGCGCAGCTCGTCGAGGAGCAGGCCGGGGCCGAGCCGGTCGGCGACCACCACGTCCGCGGCGGCCAGCAGGCGACGGCCCTTGACCGTGATCAGCTCCGGGTCGCCGGGACCGCCGCCGACCAGCGCCACGGTGCCCTTCACCGTCTCCGGCACGGTCGCCTCATCGGTGGCCAGCAGGTTCGCGATGCGGTCGCGGACCGCCACCGCCCGCCGCGGTGAGCCGCCCGCGAGCACGGCCACGGTCACCGCGCCGTGCCGGGCCACCGCCGGTGTCCAGGCGCTCGCGGCGTGCCGGTCGTCGGCGCGTACGCAGAAGATGCGGCGCTGCTCCGCAGCGGCCGAGACCGACTCCGCGGCGTCGTGGTCGTCGACCGCGACCTGCACCAGCCACACGCCGTCCAGGTCTCCCTCGGCGAACGGCCGCTCCAGCCAGGTGAGCCGGCCCGCGTCGGCCAGCCCGCGCAGCGCGGGCGTCAGCTCCGGCGCGACCAGGCGCAGCTGTGCACCGGCCGCCAGCAGCGCGGGCACCCGCCGGGTCGCCACCGCGCCCCCGCCGACGACCAGCACCGGCCGCCCGTCCAACCGCAGCGCGAGGGGATAGAGGTCACTCACTGTCGCTGCACGCCCTTCGTAGTGCCCTGCGCGGCACCCCGCACGGGGTCGCTCACTCCTCGACTTTCTCCCGAGCCACCACGGCTCAGCCTGCGGGGCTCGCTGCGCTCACTCCTCGACTTTCGCGGCGACACCGGCGCTGTCGAACGTCGCCATCTCGTGCAGGACCCGCACCGCGCCGGCCACGATCGGATAGGCCAGCACCGCGCCGGTGCCCTCGCCCAGCCGGAGGCCGAGGTCGAGCAGCGGGTTCAGTTCGAGCTGCGACAGCGCCACGCTAGCGCCCGGCTCGACCGACTGATGTCCCGCGATCATCGCGTCCCGGCTGCTGGGCGCGATGGCCACCGCCGTCAGCGCGGCGGCGGCCGCGATCACGCCGTCGAGGATGACCGGCACCCGGCGCGACGCCGCGCCCAGGATGAAGCCGGCCAGCCCGGCGTGCTCCAGGCCGCCGAGCGCGGCCAGCACCGCGACCGGGTCGGTGGCCGGGTCGCCGCCCCAGGACGGGCCGTGCAGTGCCAGCGCCTGCCGGATCACCTCGACCTTGCGCAGGTGCGTGGGCGTGTCGATGCCGGTGCCGTAGCCGGTCACGACGCCGGGGTCGCGCCCGGTGAACGCGGAGATCAGCGCCGCCGACGCGGTGGTGTTGCCGATGCCCATGTCGCCGGTGAGCAGCACACGAGCCCCGCCGTCGATCATCGCGGACGCGGTCTGGATGCCGACTTCCAGTGCGGCCTGCGCCTCGGCGCGGGTCATCGCGGGCTCGACGGTCATGTCCCGGGTGCCGGCCCGCACCTTGGCCGAGATCAGGCCGTCGGCGGGGGGCAGGTCGGCGGCGACGCCGATGTCGACCACGGTCACCGTGACGCCGGTCTGCCGGGCCAGCGCGTTCACGGCGGCGCCACCGGCCAGGAAGTTGCCGACCATCTGCGCGGTGACCTCCTGCGGCCACGGGGTCACGCCCTGCGCGTGCACGCCGTGGTCGCCCGCGAAGACGGCGAGCTGGGCGGGCTCCAGCCGCGGGGGCGGGCAGGCCGCGGCCAGCCCGGCCAGGCGCACCGACAGCTCCTCCAGCTCGCCCAGCGAGCCGGCCGGCTTGGTCAGGCGCGCCTGCAGTTCCCGGGCCAGGTTCATCGCGGCGGCGTCGAGCGGACGGACCGCCTCGATCGTTAAGCCCAACAGCTCACTCGTCACGACCTCACCTCACCACGTCGACTGTCGCGATGCCGACTCGGGGGTAGAAAACGTCGCGTCTTTTACTGCTTTGAATCCATCTACTGAGTAGTTTGTCCTACCTTTGTAGGGTGAAGCCGCTTAGCCGCCTAAAAGGTGCAATTTCCGCCACCGGACGTCTCGCGCCGATCCTGCGCTCGGGCCTGATCGCAGGCGTCGTCGTCGCCGCGGTCACCTACCCCCTCGCCGCCGTGGGCGGCCTCGGGCTGAAGGCCGGCGCCGATTTCTACGACTCGCTGCCGGCCGAGCTCAAGAGCCTGCCGCCGGCGCAGACCAGTTACGTGTACGCGTCGGACGGCAAGACGCTGCTCACGAACTTCTACGAGGAACACCGCAAGTACTCGCCGATCGCCGACGTGTCGGAGAACATCCGCAAGGCGATCGTGGCCAGCGAGGACGGGCGCTTCTACGAGCACAACGGCGTCGACGCCAAGGGCATCGCGCGTGCCTTCGTGGCCAACCACACCGCCGGTGAGGTGTCCCAGGGCGCGTCGACGCTGACCATGCAGTACGTGCGCATGGCCCTGCGCGACGGCGCGCAGACCCCCAGCGAGGTCATGGCGGCGACCGAGCAGACCCCACTGCGCAAGATCCGTGAGGCCCGGCTGGCCATCAAGGTGGAGAAGGAGCTGTCGAAGACCGACATCCTCGAGCGCTACCTGAACGTGGCCTACTTCGGGCACCGCGCCTACGGCGTCTTCGCCGCGGCGCAGATCTTCTTCTCCAAGCTGCCGAAGGACCTGACGCTGGCCGAGTCGGCCACCCTGGCCGGCCTCGTCAAGGCGCCCACCGCGTACGACCCGGCGGGCAGCGACCAGACGGCGGCCACCCAGCGGCGCAACTACGTCATCGACCGGATGGCCGAACTCGGCTACATCACGCCCGAGGTCGCGGCGACGACGAAGAAGGAACCCATCAAGCTGAAGATCACCGAGCCGCCGAACGACTGCATCGCGGTCGCCAAGCAGAACAACAGCTGGGGCTTCTTCTGCGACATGTTCAAGAACTGGTGGCTGTCGCAGCCGGCGTTCGGGGCCAACCCGGGCGAGCGCGAGGACAACCTGCGCCGCGGCGGCTACAAGATCACCACTTCGCTGGACCCGAAGGTCCAGGACATCGCGATGGACCACGTCACCAAGCGCCAGCCCATCGGCAGCGCGTACGCCCTGGGCGAGGTCGTGGTGCAGCCCGGCACCGGGCTGGTCAAGGCGATGGCGGTGAACCGCACCTACTCCCTCGACCAGGACGGCAACGGGGCGCACACCGACCCCAAGCGCTACGGCAAGGTCAAGGGCAACTACCCGAACACGGTGAACCCGCTGCTCGGCGGCGGCAACCTGCCCGGCTACCAGGCCGGCTCGACGTTCAAGATCTTCACGATGGTCGCCGCGCTCGACGCCGGAATGAAGATGAACACCTGGTTCTACGCGCCGCACCGGTACAAGTCGCAGTACTTCGCCGGCTGGGGCGAGCGCGGCTCCTGCGGCGGCGGGCACTGGTGCCCGTCCAACGCCAGCGGCTCGATGACCGGCAACCACGCCATGTGGTCGGGCTTCGGCAAGTCGGTCAACACGTACTTCGTGCAGCTGGAGCAGAAGGTCGGCGCGGACAAGGCGGTCCGCATGGCCGAGCGGCTCGGCCTGAAGTGGCGCACCGACATCGACCAGCTGCAGGCCTCGCCGGGCAAGTCCAAGACCTGGGGTTCGTTCACCCTCGGCGTCGCGGACACCACGCCGCTGGAGATGGCCAACGCGTACGCCACCATGGCGGCCGACGGCAAGTTCTGCGAGGCGCTGCCGGTCACCGGGATCATCAAGCCCGACGGCACCCCGGCGATGATGGACGTCAAGGGCAAGCAGGTGCCGGTCGCCACGCCCCGCTGCCGGCAGGAGGTCAGCAAGGACGTGGCCCGCGCCGCCACCGACGCGATGCGCTGCGTCACCGGGTACGGCGCGGCCAAGGGCGGGTGCGGCGGCTGGTCCACCGCCCCCGGCGTCTACGGCATGGTCGACCGCCCGGTCGCGGGCAAGACCGGCACCACCGACGACACCCGGGCCGCCTGGTTCGTCGGGTTCACCAAGGAGCTGGCCGCGGCGGCGTTCATGGCCGACCCGGACAACCCGTTCCACGCCACCGGCGACTACAACGCCTGGAAGCCGATCGAGACCGTGGCGTACACGCTGAAGGACTCGCTGAAGGGCAAGGACGTGCAGCAGTTCACGCCGCCGTCCGACAACATCCTCGGCAAGAAGCCTGCGAACCTGCCGAAGATGAAGAAAAAGAAGAAGAACTGACCGGCTCACACAGCGAAGGGGCCCCGCCACTCGGCGGGGCCCCTTCGTTTGCGTGTCAGCTTCGTTCGCAGGTCAGCGCAGGTCGGCCGCCACTATCGACCAGACCTCCAGGTCCACCCGGCCGCTGTGCACGTACCCGGCGTTGCGCAGCAGGCCCTCGTAGGTGAAGCCGGCCTTCTCGGCCACCCGCCGCGACGCGGTGTTGCCCGGGGCCACCCGCAGCTCGATGCGCTGGAAGCCGTGCTCCAGCACCAGCGCCAGGGTCAGCGCGTCCACCGCCTCCGGCGCCATGCCCAGCCCGCGGGTATCGGCGGAGACGGCGTACGAGATCTCGGTGACCCGGCCGACCCAGTCCGTGCGCTTTGTCCACAGGCAGCCGACCAGCCGCTGGTCCTCGCGCCGCACGATGCCGTAGTGGTCGCCCGCCCCGCTGTCGCGGCGCTCCCCCGCCATCTCCGTGCACCACGAGCGCCCGTCGATCTGGCCGAACTCCTTCGGGAACGGCAGCCAGCGCTGCGTCTGCTTGTCCGCGAAGATCTCGGTCACCGGGTCGGCGTCGGCGGCCACCAGCGGGCGCACGTCCAGCCGCGGCGTCTGCACGGTCATCGTCGGAAAGCGGCGCACCGCGATGTTGCCCAGCCCGGCCACGCCGGAATCGGGATTGGCAGACATACGACAGACTCCAGACGTAAGGGCGGCCGCCTCGGCGGAGCACATGAACTGATCCTCAGACGCGCGGCCGCTGTCCGAAGCTGCACCATACCCGCTGTGCCATCCGGTCGCCCGAGTGACCGCTCCACCGATCGGCCGTGACAGAACTCACAGCTCAGGGCGTGGGTAAACTGCCCGGGTGCACGCCCTCCTCACCCGCCGCTGGCTGACCGTCTTCGCCGTCGCCCTGCTCGCCTCCTTCGTGATGGTGCTGCTCGGCCGCTGGCAGTGGAGCCGGTACGAGCTGCGCAGCGCGATCAACGACCGGATCGACGCCAGCACCGTGGTCACGCCGGTGCCGGTCGGCGACGTGCTGTCCCCCGCCACCGGCGGCAAGGGCGCGGCCCCGGGCCCCGGCGAGGACCGGGCCTGGACGCGGATCACCGCCACCGGGCGGTACGACGCCACCCAGGAGATCCTGGTGCGCAACCGCACCGTCGACGGGCAGGTCGGCTACGAGATCCTCACTCCCCTGCTGCTGGCCGACGGCTCGGCCCTGCTGGTCGACCGCGGCTGGGTGCCGCCGCACCCCGACGGCATCACCGTCGCCCCGAAGTTCCCCGCGGCGCCCGGCGGCACCGTCACCGTCGTCGGCCGGGTGCACCTGACCGAATCCGGCGCGGGCGCCGTCGACCAGCGCAACGGCCACTGGGAGACCCGCCGGGTCAGCGTGCCCGCCATCGCCGACAAGCTGCCCTACCCGGTGCTCGGCGCGTACGTGCTCGCCGACGCCGACACCCCCGGCGCGCAGGGGCTGACCGCGATCGAGGTCGGCCACGAGAACGACTGGCTCAACCTCGGGTACGCGATCCAGTGGTGGATCTTCGCGGCCGGCGCTCTGGTCGGCGTGGCCTTCCTGTACCGCAAGGACCAGCGCGAGCAGCGCGCCGCGGCCGAGGCCGGCACCGGCCCTGATCCGGAGCCCACGCCCGAGCCCGCCGACGCCGCCACGTCCGCCTGACCCGCATCGCCTGGTCGGGACAGCGGCGTCGGCCGCTGCGACCGGCACGACCGTCCGGTGCGGACACCGATCCGGTGATCGCGCCGCGCATGCCGAGGCACCTGCGCCCGCACGGGCGGGCTACGGAGGCAGCCGATGCGCTGGCAAGGCAACGGCTATGGTGCCGGTGTGACCGACGAGCAGCCCGACCAGCCGCGCCCCGACCTGCCGCCGACCCTGCCGCTGCCGACCGAGCCGATGAAGGCCTTCGGCGCGCGCGCCCGCGCCGAGATGCCCGACGCAGCCCAGGTCCCCGTCGCCGCACCGCCGAGCGAGCCGCCGACCCCGCCGACCATGCCCGTGGTCTACCTCGCCACCCCGCCGGCCGACCCGACCCAGCCGATCCCGTCCGCACCCGCCGTGGGCTCGGCGTCCGTCCCCACCCCGCCGACGGCCCCGATCTCCGCCCCACCCGCGGTGGGACCCGCGCAGGTCTCCAGCCCGCCCGCCGCACCACTCGCACCCACCGCCCCGATCTCGGCCGCACCCGCCGTAGGGTCCGCGCAGGTGTCCACACCCCCGCTCGCACCCACCGCCCCGATCTCGGCCGCACCCGCCGTAGGGTCCGCGCAGGTGTCCACACCCCCGCTCGCACCGTCGCCGTGGACGCCGCCGATGGCCGCCGCGCCACCGGCTCCGGCCGCCCCCGTGGCATCGCCGGTCGCGCCGCCGCCCGCGGCGCGTGCGACGCAACCGACGCAGCCCGCGCCGCCGCGGTTGCAGCTGCCGCACACCCCCGCTCCGGCGGCCCGGCCACCGGCCACACCCCCCGGCCGGCCCGCGGCCGGTCCCGGGCCGGTGCTCGTGCAGCTCGGCGAGGTGTCGGTCAGCTCGACCACGATCCACACGCCGTCGGGCGAGATCCCGCTGCGCGGTTCACAGTGGGCGGTCAGCGATCAGTGGCACTCCCAGCAGCGCATCCCCACCTGGGCGGTGGTCTGCGCGGTGCTCGGCTTCTTCCTGCTCTGCTTCCTGAGCCTGCTCTTCCTGCTCGCCAAGGAGACCCGGTACAGCGGCACGGTCCAGGTCATCATCACCAACGGCCCGCGCCAGTACGTCGTCCGCATCCCGGTCACCGACCAGCGCGTCGTCGCCCACATCCACGCCCAGGTCAACTACGCCCGCTCCCTCGCCGCCCTGTGACCCGCATTGAATAGACGTTGGCCTATTACATCGAGAAAAAGAAGATCGAACTCGATGTAATAGGCCAACGTCTATGACAGAACGGGGTGAGGTCACGCAGGCCGCCCACTGCCCCGCGAGGAGGCAGTGGGCGGTTACGCGGTCAGGACTTGGCGGCCTCGGCGACGTTGTGCAGGAGCAGGGCCTCGGCGAGGCAGACCCGGGCGAACTCGCCCAGGTGCAGGCTCTCGTTGGGGCCGTGCGCCTTGGCGTGCGGGTCCTCCACGCCGGTGACCAGGATCGACGCGCCCGGGAACATCTCCTGGAACGTCGCGATGAACGGGATCGAGCCGCCGACGCCGATCTCGACAGGCTCGGTGCCGTCCCAGGCCGTCGCGAACGCCGAGCGGGCCGCGTCGAAGTACTTGCCGGTGGCGTCGATCACGCACGGGTTGCCGTCGTGCTCGAACTCGAAGCTGACCTTCGCGCCCCACGGCACGTGCTTCTCCAGGTGCGCCATCAGCGCCTGGTACGCCGACTTCGGGTCGTCGCCGGGGGCGAGCCGCATGCTCAGCTTGGCGCGGGCGGCCGGCACCAGCGCGTTGGGCGCCTCGGCGGTGCGCGGGGCGTCGATGCCGAGCACGGCCAGCGCCGGCTTGGTCCACATCCGGTCGACGATGCGGCCGGTGCCGATCAGCTCGACGCCGTCGATGATGCCCGCCTCGGCGCGGTAACGGTCCACCGGGTAGTCCAGCGGCGCGGCCTCGCCGCTGACCAGGCCGGGCACCGCGACGTCACCGTTCTCATCGTGCAGGGTCGCCAGCAGCCGGCACAGCACGGTCAGCGCGTCGGGCACGGCGCCGCCGAACATGCCGCTGTGCACCGCGGACTCCAGCACCTGCACGTCGACGAAGCTGTTCACGATGCCGCGCAGCGAGGTCGTCAGCGCGGGCACGCCGATGTCCCAGTTGCCGGAGTCGGCGATGACGATGACGTCCGCGGCCAGCTCGGCCTTGTGCTTCTCCAGCAGGGCGGGCAGCGAGTCGGAGCCGAACTCCTCCTCGCCCTCGACGAACACGACCACGCCCAGCGGCAGCCGGTCGTCGTCGGTGCCGCAGCCGAAGGCACGCAGCGCCGCGATGTGCGCCATGACGCCGGCCTTGTCGTCGGCGGCACCGCGGCCGTAGAGGCGGCCGTCGCGCTCGGTCGGCTCGAACGGCTCCGACTCCCACTTGCTCAGGTCACCGACCGGCTGGACGTCGTGGTGGGCGTAGAGCAGGACGGTCGGCGCGCCGGCCGGTGCGGGGCGGCGGCCGATGACCGCGGGGTGCCCGTCGCCGATCCGGCTGACCTGCACGTCAAGCCCGACGCCGCGCATGAGTTCGGCGACCGCCTGGGCGGAGCGCTCCAGCGGGGCGAAGTCGAAGCCGTCGAAGGCGATGCCGGGGATGCGTACGAGCGCCTCGAGGTCGGCCCGTACCCCCGGGAGCTCGCGCTCGATCGCAGCGCGCAGCTCGTCAACAGTGAGGGTCGTCATGAGGATGATCCTGTCACGGCCCCCGGACGACCTGCACGGCGATCGGCCGGTTGGGGCCGGTGCCCGCGGCGTCCGCCCCGGCTCAGCCGACTCCGTCGATGCGCAGGTCGGCCAGCGCGGCGGTGCCGTCGGCCGCGAAGTGGATCGACTCGCGCCGCCGCCACTCGCGCAGCGCCGGCTGCATCGCCGGTCCGTCGCGCAGCACGCTGCGGGCCCGGCGCACCGCGGGCGGGGCGTCCACGTACACGGTGAGGCTGGCCCAGGCCCGGCCCTGCGCGCGGGCGCTGCCCACGCCCTCGACGATCACCACCTCGGCGGGCCACACGGTCACCCACTCGGTGCCGAAGCGCCGCAGGTGCCAGTCGTACGTGTGGTAACCGCCCGGCGCGCCCAGCCGGATCGGGGTGAGCACCTGCCGCTCCAAGCGCGCCCAGTAGGTGAACTGGTCGTCCCAGCCGTCGAGCAGGTCGTCGGTGTGCACCACGGAGACCGACCGCTCGCCCAGCGCCTGCGCCAGCCGCGCCGCGTGGAAGGTCTTGCCGGCCCCACTCGGCCCGTCGATCAGCACCAGCCGGCTGCGCCCGAGCCGCGGCGGCGCCGCCAGCAGTCGCGCGACCTCGTCGCCCGTCACCGGACCCCTCCTCTCCGGCTCTGCCACTCGACAGATTCAGGGAAACCGCAGTCATCGGCACCCGAACTCGTGCAGTTTCCCCAAAAGTGCAAGCCGGGGGCGCGGCGAGGGCGCGTCATCCGAGCGACGGCGCGCCGGGCGGCAGGAACGGCAGGCCCGCCGGCGCTCCGTTCTCGATCAGCTGCCACAGGCGCTCGGTGTCCAGGTGCTCCTCCACCAGGTCACCGAGCCGGTCGACGGTCGCCTCGCGCATGGCTGCGAAGCTCGTGTCCGGCGCGACCTCGAACCCGTGCCGCCCGGCCAGGCCCGCGGCCAGGGTGAGAAAGCGGCGGCGGAACTCGTCGGACTCGAATGCGCCGTGCCAGTGCGTGCCGAACACGTTGCCGGCGGCCACGCCCTCGGTGTCACCGTCGGGCAGGGTGATCAGCGACGCCAGCGCCGGATCCCGGTACGCCACCCGCCCGTGATGGATCTCGTAACCGCGCACGTCCGCGCCGAGCGCGTGCCCGGTCGGCCGGGACAGCGTCTTGTCCGGCGCGAACACGATCCGCACCGGCAGCAGCCCGAGCCCGGCCACCTCGCCGCGGCGGCTCTCCACCTCGTCGGCGATCTGCTCGGACAGCATCTGGAAGCCGCCGCAGATGCCCAGCAGCGGCCGCCCGGCCTGGGCGTGTGCGAGCACGGCCTGGTCCAGGCCCGTGTCACGGAGCCAGCGCAGGTCGTCCACGGTCGCCTTGGTGCCGGGCAGCACCACCAGGTCGGCGTCGGCGATCTCGCCCGGCTCGACGGTCAGCCGCACGCTCACCCCGGGCTCGCAGGCCAGCGCCTCGGCGTCGGTGGCGTTGGAGATGTGCGGCAGCCGCACCACGGCGACCCGCAGCCACTCCTGCCCGCGGGCCGGGCCGGGCCGGCCGAGCACCCGCCCGTACGCGAGCGCGTCCTCCGCGTCGAGCCACAGGTCCACATCGAACGGCAGCACCCCGTACACGGTCCGGCCGGTGGCCGCCTCGATCATGTCCACGCCGGGCTGGAGCAGCTCCCGCGAGCCGCGGAACTTGTTGACCACGAACCCGGCGACCAGCGCCTGGTCCTCGGCGTCGAGCAGGGCGACGGTGCCGAACATGGCCGCGAAGACACCGCCGCGGTCGATGTCGCCGACCACGATCGTGGGCATCCGCCCGTGCCGGGCCAGCCCCATGTTGACGTAGTCGTGGTCGCGGAGGTTGATCTCCGCCGGGCTGCCGGCGCCCTCGCACACCACGACGTCGTACTCCGCCCGCAGCTCGTCGTAAGCGGCGAACGCGGCACCGGACATGGCCGGCTTCAGCCGCCGGAAGTTCGCCGCGTCGATGGTGTCCACCGCCTGTCCCAGCAGCACGACCTGGCTGGTGTGGTCGCTGCCGGGCTTGAGCAGCACCGGGTTGAACCGCACCTGCGGCTCCTGCCCGCTGGCGACCGCCTGCAGCGCCTGCGCCCGCCCGATCTCACCGCCGCGGCCCTGCCCGTCGACGACGACCGCCGAGTTGTTCGACATGTTCTGCGCCTTGAACGGGGCCACCCGCACACCGCGACGGTGCAGCCAGCGGCACACCCCCGCGGTCAGCACGCTCTTGCCGGCGTCGGACGTCGTGCCGGCGATCAAGATCCCGCTCATGCTCCCAGCCTAGGGGAACGCGCTGGACCCCCCGTCATGCCGGAGCGGGGCGACCGGCCTCCCCAGCAAGCCCGCCGGCCGCCCCTCCCCTGCCCGACATCACCCGCCCGGCGACGCGCCCGCCGCTACCGCGGGCCGCCGACACGCGTCCCTACCGCGGACGGCGGAACGGGCGATGCCCCCTCACCAGGGGTCTATGCCGCGACGGGCACCCGCGAGCGGGCCGCCGCCTCGTCCTCGTCGAGGTCGTCGTCGGCGTCCTCGTCGTCGGCGTCCTGCTCACCGGTGACGAGCTCGGCCTGCAGCCCGCCGCCGCGCAGCGACGCGATCGCGTCGAGGTCGAACGCGCCGCCGAAGGACGCGTCGTCGTCGGCGAACAGCGGGTCGTTCGGGTCCGGGCCGATCCGCATGTCCGGCGCGGCCTCGGTCTGTTCGCCGCCCACCCGGCTCTCGCCCGTGCCGTCCTCGACCGCACTGGTCGAGGTGCCCGGCTTGGTCCGGGCGAACCTGCCCCGGCCCCGCGACAGGTCGTGGCCGACGGCCGCCGCCTCCAGCTCGTACATCACGCGGCGCTGGCCGTCCTCGTCGATCCAGTCGCGGGTGTAGAGCCGTCCGACGACCACCACGGGGTCGCCGACCATCACCGAGCTGGCGACGCCCTCGGCGAGCCGCCGCCAGCAGTTGACCCGCACGCGCAGGCTGTTCCCGTCCACCCAGCGGTTGTTGGCCCGGTCCAGCCGCCGGGCCGTGGAGGCCACCTTGAAGTTGGCCACGAGCTGCCCGGACTGGCTGGTGCGCCGCCACTCCGGCGCGGTCAGGACATTGCCCACGATCGTGGGGCGAGCTAAAACACATGCCACCTCTCGTAGATCCCGGGCGGGAGCGCTCGGCCATCCGGTAGGCCGCGCCACTGGTGCGGGTCAAGCGTCCGCAGTCAGCCGGATCACGTCCGCGGCGATCCGCCCGTGCCCGGCCAGCCTTGTTCCGCAGGCTCAGCTCCGGCACGTGCGCGCGGCGATCCGGCTCTGCCCGCCAGCCGCAACCGCCCTCGGTGCACATCGCCACCAGGTCTACTCCGGGCGGCCGAAGTCGACGATCCCGACAAGGTGGTCGGTGTCCGGCCGGTCGGCCCGGCGGTTCGCCCGCCGACGGCGCCCACCACCGTCAGGAACCCCAGCGGGACCCGCCACCAACCGCTTTCATGCGCGCGACGATAACCTGACCTGGGCCCATTCACTCCATCCGATCACTTGATCCGACCCTGATTTACCGGCCTGGCCCGGCCCGCCCGGCGGCTCATCAGGGTGACCTTGAAACGCGTGGTCCGTGCCGCTCCACAGGGTGAGGCGAGCGCGATCCGCACGTCTGCACGGAAGATCCACGCGCCCTCGCGGTCTATCGGGTCATGCGGGAGTGGACCGGGACGGCTCTGGCGAGGGTTCCGAGTGCCGGTTGACATCTGCGGCATGGACGGCGGCCACGGTACGGCGTTTCAGCGCCGCCTTGACGCTTGGGCGTCGGCTCGCCACTGCTGGGGGTTTGCCCGTCGTCAGCACCGTGCAGAAGATCGTCTGACGATGTAGGTAACACCAGTAGCGAGAAGCCGAAGATCCCTTGCTGACTTGCCGTTCCAGGTTGTTACACAAACGTAATGAACTACACAGCGTAGTCCCACACTGGATCGCGAACTCGATGCTTCGCCAATTGAGCAGGCTCGTTTCTACAGACTGTGACGCGAATCCGAGAGAGGCTGCCGTTTTACCGAGCCCAAAAGTCGTCGGGGCAGTGCACAAACGAGAGCGCTGATAGCCTCCTCCATCACGATCACTTGATCGGGTACCGCATCCACACGGGGCTGCTTTGCGCCTGGCCAGCGCAGCCAGGCACCCCGGCGTGGGACGACTGCGCAAATACGCGCTTTCGTGACAAGACTCATCAGGAGGAACAATGGAACGCAAGTGGCGAACAGCGATCGGCGTGGCTGCAACCGTCGCGGCTTTGGGCTTAGCAGCCCCGGCTTCGGCGACCACGTGGGGTACTGCATCTAGTCCATACTATGTGTGGGAGGACAGCGTCGCGCAGGGAATGGCATACGGCGACTTCAAGAATCAGAATCAGCAGTATGCCCGAAGCGAATCCTCCCAGTATGACCTTAGGTCCGGAGGACAGTCGGTTTATGTCTGGACCGACTGGCTGTACTACTACACGTATAACGGTGCGACGCAGTATTGGACGGACTACTCGGACGAGACTCCCCACACTACGTCGGCAAGTTGGACCAGCAAGTCGATAGACAAGCCGCTAAAGGCGCAATCCAACTCGGCGCGAGGCAAGGTTCGAGTTTGTGAGGATCACTCCTTCGCAACAGACCCGTGCTCAGCGAGCGGATACCCAACCTTCAGCTATTAGATGAACTGAATGCGCCATACGGTCGGTCCATTCGCGTGAGCGCGCCATGCGCAACTCGAAAGAGCGGCGATTCTGAAGTCCGTCATGCTTCAATACGTAGGGAAATTCTATGCACCGAAACTGGCGTATAGCGGTTGGCGTGTTCGCAACCGCTGCCGGCATAGCCATGGCCGCCCCCGCCTCTGCGGTCACCTGGGGTTCAGCGTCTCTCCCCTACTATGTGTGGGAAGACAATGTGGCTCAGGGGATGGCGCACGGCGACTTCTGGAACAAAAATCAACAATATGCTCAGAGCGAATCATGGCAATACGATTTGAGAGCGGGCGGAGAGTCAGTATACGTCTGGACTGATTGGACGTATTACTACGCGAAAAACGGCGAAACGAAGTACTGGACGGACTACTCAGACGAGACGTCTCACACTACATCGGCTAGCTGGAGTCATCAGAATCTTATTGAGCCGCTGAATTCTCACTCGAACTCCGCGCGAGGTAGGGTTCGGGTTTGCGAGGACCATTCCTTCTCGACAGACCCTTGCTCGACCTCCGGTTACCCGACGTTCAGCTACTGAGAATTCGTTTGTGGGCCTAAGGCTGCCTTAGGCCCACAAATGTCGAACAGGGAAGATCAATGCTCGCAATAGATGCGGTTAGCCATTTTTACAAGAAACAACTGGCTCTTGAAGAAATATCACTGCACCTCGAACCAGGAATTACAGGGCTGGTTGGCGTTAACGGTGCGGGCAAGACGACGATGCTGTCGATAGCCTCTGGATCGCTTAAGCCGACGCATGGACTTGTTGCGGTAGGAGACCACCATTTATATGAACGTGGCTCCCGCAAAGCAGGTCTTAGGCACATTGGGTACATGCCACAGGCATTCGCATACCACCCGTCATTTACGGCGCACGAGTATGTAACCTACTTGGGATATCTGCGGGGACAGAAATGGGCCGCAGCGTGGAGCATGGCCCGGGACGTGCTCGCCTCCGTCGGGCTTGAAGGCAAGCTCAGGCACAAGATGGGTTCCCTTTCGGGAGGCATGATCAGGCGTGTCGGGCTAGCGCAAGCGTTGATGGGCAACCCGGAGGTTTTGCTGTTGGACGAGCCCACCACAGGACTGGATCCGGAGCAGCGTTCCGCGATTCGAAACTTGATCGCTGAACTCGCTGACGCTAAGTTTGTTTTCGTAAGTAGTCACATTATGGAGGATATCGAGGCTCTTGCCGCAAAGGTGGTCGTACTACACGAAGGCGCGATCCTTTTCTCTAACAGCATCCAACAGTTGAGGAACATCTCGCCGGTGGATAACGCACGGGATGCTGCTGAGGCTGGCTTCTTGAGTCTGGTTACGCGAGCGCGTTCGGGGGTAAGGTAGATGGCTCATTCCGTGTGGCTTTGGATGAAACGCAGCGTGGCGGCGAAGGCGATACCAGCACTACTAGGGGTTGAACTGATCGCTTTATTTAGTCGGGGTACGCCCTGGATGGGAGAGTGGGCTTGGTCGGTCGACTGGGCTAATGGAACAACAATTCTTTCAGGACCATTGCTCGCAGGTGTCACCGCGTTCGAGGCACGGCGTATTGGTGGCCTGTCGTGGCGTAGAACACTAGATTCGCGAGTCTCAGGAAACCGTGCGTTGCTTGACGTACTTTTCTCGACCTGGGCTGTCGCTGCACTGGTTCACCTCGTTGTATTGGTTGGTGCCCTGGCGCTTACCGCGAGCACTTCGCCTACTGGCTCATTGCCCTACAGTGCATTTCCTTTAGGCTTAGTTGTACTTCTCGCCTTCGGATCGCTCGGGCTCGCACTTGGACTAATTTGGCGTTCTCTCGTAGCTGCTCCCGTTGCCGTGATACTTTGCTTTGCGCTAACTTATGGTGCAGTTACCGGCGCGGTCCCACCCATATTTCGGGTCGGTGGCGTGACCGGCTCCTTAATAGGAATGCAATACGACGCGCAAGTTGTAATCTTGACAATCGTTGCGCTCCTCTTCACAACCGCCGCCGTACTTATGCTAATGTCTGCCTACTTCAGTCCCGTTAAGAGCATTTCCATTTGGGCACTCGGCAGCGCACCAGCCGTCCTGCTAGTTGTTTCGCTGATAGCTTTGGACAACGTAGGAGGCGAGCGTTTCAGGATCGCCGACGTGGCCCCCGGTTATGTATGCGACGGCGCTGCCCCGCGCGTGTGCCTCGCCGAAGGAACCACAAGGCCGCTGAAGCCACTGGCTAAGGGATTGGCGGAACAAGCAGGCATGCTCAGTCAACTTGGCATTCAGGTTCCTGACACGTTCTACCAGGAGGTTCCGGGGGTGCCCGCAAAGTTAGACGCAGGGTTGTTTATTTTCACTGTGGATGAGGTAAATGCATCCGACATTTCCGCCGATCGCATCGCGTCATTTTTAGCCATGCCAGCTGCGTGCCCCGCTTACTTCTCACCAACGACTCCGCCCGTCAAGGCCCTTCGCGCTCAAGGGCTTATTGCTATGGGCCTGTTCGAGCGGTCGTCCGCTTCTTCTACTTTTGCGCAAGTGGCACCGGGTTCAGGATCCGCGGATCCGGTTCAAGGCTGGGTCACTTCGAACGCCTGGAATGAATGGGCTAAGGCAACATACCCTAAGCTAAAGAGTTGCGATCTTGATTCCATTGACCTTCCGTTCTAGATTCTCAGGCTGGCGGACGATCAGCAAGGCGCACAACTTTCTTTCGACTCTGCTACTTTCCTCGGCTGGCAGTTGTGCTATCGCAATGTGGTCGGACGTATCGATCGATTTCCCTTTCGGATCGGAAGGACTGCCAGTTCCGCTAACTCTCCCAGCGATCTTGGCCTTGCTGCACGGCAACATGCTTGTGGACAGATTTTGGCCCCTTACTATGAGCCTGGCACGGGTGGGGCCATTTTTTAGGGCATGGACTGCGGCCGGGGCAATAATCGTGTCGTTTCTGTCGCTAATTCCAGCTATTCGGTCCTACGAAAGCCTTGTGATTGTCTCCAATACACTTTGGATGACTGCCGCGACCTATATAGCGGTCATTTCTTTGGGATCCTTGTATTGGATGCCTGTAGCCATGCTCAGCTTCCTACTGCTGGGCTTACAGATTTCGCCTGGTACCGTAGGGCGTTGGCTTATCTCGATAACAAGGTTGCCGTCTACGGCAGCGCTAGGGGTCTGCGCTCTCCTGGTGGCGGTCTCGCTTTATGCCTACTACGGTCAACTCCGGCATCAGTCCGACGACGATGGTTCATGAGCTAGCTCATTGACGCGGTGCGAGGTCGATGCTTAGCACCAGCCTCGTCCGTTTTTACATAGCCGGCCTGAGCAACGGCCTCCTATATGTGCAGCTCCTACACGAACATCAGCCACAACTAGCTACAGGCAACTGAACGGGTGAGCCCTTCAAACCGAAGGGCTCACCCCTCTGAGCGTCAAACATGGCGTCGGTGGTTGGCTGCCGGTCGGGCGCGATCAGGCGCGTGCCGGAGGTATGAGCGCTAGGACCCGGCGCGGCGTGTAAGCGCCACCTTCACGTTGGTGGGGGACTTTTCGCCACCGCCGATGGCCCACGGATATGACTGACGAAGACGGTTGACTACAGCCACGTTCGGATCTGCCCGTAGTCAGCACTATGCACAAGATCGTGATGTTCGTGTCAAACACTGCTATTTCTCCTCTCGGCGTCCGATGCCACAGAGGGTGCGCCGAGGGCACGGGTCCGGGCCATCGCCGCGTGCGGCCGGCTGTGGATGAGGCCCGGCTTGGGGATAACGGCCTGATCATGGAGTTGATCTGCTATGACCGTTCCCCTACTTCGCGGTAACATAGGCGCCGTGCAGACCGACATCCTGGGCGAGCCGTACCTGCAGCGGGTCATCGAACTCCCCGACGACGACCAGGGCCGGGTCGTCGCGACGCTGGTCAGCCGGCGCGCGCCGGAACGCACCCGCCGCGCGGTGCTCTACCTGCACGGATTCACCGACTACTTCTTCCAGACCCACCTGGCCGACTTCTTCGTCGAGCGCGGCTACGACTTCTACGCCCTGGACCTGCGCAAGTACGGGCGCAGCCTGCTGCCGCACCAGACGCCCAACTTCACCCGCAGCATGGACGAGTACTTCCCCGAGCTGGACGAGGCGGCGCGGATCATCCGCGAGGAGGACGGCCACGACACGATGGTGGTCGCCGCGCACTCCACCGGGGGCCTCATCTCCGCACTGTGGGCGCACGCCCGCGCCGACGCCCGGCTCGTCGACGGGCTGCTCCTCAACAGCCCGTTCTTCGACATCAACGCGCCGTGGTTCATGCGCCGCCCGGCGGTGTCGGCGGTCGGCTCGCTGGCCCAGCGCGCGCCGTACCGGGTGGTGCCGCTGAACCTGCCCGGCCTGTACGGCCGCAGCCTGCACCGCGACCACGACGGCGAGTGGGACTACCG
Source organism: Catellatospora chokoriensis (assembly GCF_011297315.1). NCBI lineage: Bacteria > Bacillati > Actinomycetota > Actinomycetes > Micromonosporales > Micromonosporaceae > Catellatospora > Catellatospora chokoriensis. The sequence continues at coordinate 223,072 of NZ_JAAOTI010000012.1, read as the reverse complement.
GGTCGACTGGAAGCCGGTCAGCGGCTTCCCGGTCCGGGTGGCCTGGCTCAAGGCGATCCGCAGCGGCCAGCGCCGGCTGCACGCCGGGCTGGGGCTGCAGGTGCCGGTGCTCGTGGGCTGCTCGACGGCGTCCTACCGGCAGCGGCAGTGGTCGGAGCTGGCCCACGACACCGACGCCGTGCTCAACGTCGACCACATCGTGCGCTGGGCGCCGGCCCTGGGCCGCGACGTCACGGTGGTGCGCATCGAGGGCGGCAAGCACGACCTGACGCTGTCCCGGCGGCCCGCCCGCGACCGTTTCTTCGCCGAGTCCGCCCACTGGCTCCAGACCCAGCTCCGCTGACCCCACGGCCGGGTCGATCATGAACATAAGTCGCTGTTCGGCGGCGTGTCACTGCCCTAGGATCGTGGTCAACTTCCGCCGGGTAGCCGATCACGCCGGTCGTCCCGCACGGTAGCCTTCAATCGCGCGCTCGTAGCTCAGCTGGATAGAGCAGGGGCCTTCTAATCCTCAGGTCGCAGGTTCGAGTCCTGCCGGGCGCACCACCTCCGCACGGCCCTCCCCGGGCCGGGTAATGCCTGCTCACCCGTCCAACCAGGCGAGAACACACGCGCGTGGCGTCGGTCGGCGGTGATAACTTCCGTCGGTGAGCTACCCCTCTCCTGAACCGACTCCGCCGCCATTCGGGCAGCCGCCATATCCGCAGGTTCCGGTGCCGCCGCCGGCCGCGCCGCAGTCCGGCCCGCCTGCCGACCCCTACGCGCCGTACGGCACGAACCCCCCGTACGGCACGGCTCCGCAGTACGGCGCCGGCCAGCCGTACGCCGCGAACCAGCCCTTCAGCGCCCCGCCGCAGCAGACGCCGCCCGGCGGCTACGGTGTCCCTTACCCGCAGGTGCCCCCGCCACCGTCGGGGACCAACGGCTTCGCCATCGCCTCGCTGGTCTTCGGCGTCATGGGCGGCGTTCTGCTCGGTTACATCTTCGGCTTCGTGGCGCTGTCGCAGATCAAGAAGCGCAACCAGAACGGCAAGGGCATGGCCGTCGCCGGCCTGGTCCTCAGCACGATCTGGTCGCTGGTCATCTGCGGCGTGATCGGCGTGGCGATCGTGGCCGCCAACAACGACACCGGCACCACCGGCACCACCGGCACGACGAGCGGCGACGACACGTCCGTGCACTCGCTGCGCATCGGCGACTGCCTCAACGATCTCAGCACCGAGGACGAGATCGAGGAGCTGCCGGTCGTGCCGTGCACCGAGCCGCACGACGGTGAGGTCTACGCCGAGTTCAAGCTGACCGAGACCAGCTTCCCCGGCATCGAGGCGATCGAGAAGAAGGCCGACCCGCGCTGCGCGGACCTGCTGAAGTCGTATGCCCCGGCGGCGGTGGACGACCCGGCCGTGGACACGTACTACCTCTACCCGACGGTGGAGAGCTGGGCGGGCGGCGACCGCGCGGTGACCTGCATCGCCAGCTTCGACCCGGCGCGCACGGGCAAGCTCAAAGGCTGAGCCGTCGACACCGCCCGGGACCTCGTTTCCCGGGCGGTGTCAGACCCGCGGTGCCGACCGGCCCGCGATCCGTCTCAGCTCTGGCGGCGCGGGGTCACCGGCGGCGGCGCAGCAGCAGCACCACCGGCGTCGCGAACAGGGCGGCGCCCACCACCGCGCCGCCGAGCAGCGACAGGTCGTGCGGCTTGCCGCCGGTGGTGGCGGCGGTGACGGCCTGGAGCACGCTGAACGTGCCCAGCGCGACGGCGACCAGCAGGAGCAGCACGATCGCGATGATCTCGCCGGGGTTGCGACCGGCCCCGGCATCGGCCCGCCCGGCGCCCGGCCGGGGAATCGTGGCCGGGTCGCGAGGCGGCATCGGGACCTGCCGGGACGGGTCGACGGCGGTGTCCGGCACGGCCAGCTCGGCGGCCGGCGCCGCCCACATGGCGGGTTCCAGGTGCAGCACGATGCCGTCGTCGCCGATGAGCCGGCGAGCCCCGTCGGGCCAGGTCAGCATGGCCGCGCACGCGTCGTAGCGGACCGTGGCGCACGACCCGGGGCGCACGATGCTCGCCGCGTCCGGCCCGATGACCAGCTCCACGTCCCCGTCCTCCCGATGCGGGTGGCGGTTGCCGTCCGCCTCGTGCGCGGACGACGCCGGAGCGGCGGTGAACCCGGCCCAGTCGGCCGTGGTGCGGTGAGGTGTCTGCAGCAGGCCCGCGTCGGCGGCTTCGGCGGCGACCGCGTGCACCTGCTCGACGGTGACGGCCGCGAGCTCCGCCCGCAGCTCGTCCACGGTCAGGTTGCGCTGGCCGGTGAGCAGGTTCAGGGCGTGTGCGGGCAGGCGGGCCGCCTCGATCTCGGGGTGGTTCAGCTTCTCCAGGGACTTCGCGCGTACGGCGGCGACGCCGCTCGGGTCGATGGCGCCGTGCCGCAGCCGGGCCAGCACGTCGACCATGCCGCCGAGCGCGGCCCCCTGCTTCTCCGGCAGCGCGTCCGCGTACGCGGTGACCGTGGCGAAGCCGTCGCCGCGGGGCTCGTACGTCGCGGTGGCGGTGTAGGAGTAGCCGCCTTCCTGCCGCAGGTCGCGGAACAGCTCCCGTTCGAGCACTCCGGAGTAGACACTGGCGGCCGTGCTGCGGCGGACCACCGCGCTGAAGACCACGCTGGTGTCGTCCCCGGTGAACCAGGCGGGCGTCGACGGCAGGGCCGACGTGGGCGCGGGCGCGGGCCGGCGTACCCCGGGCCGCAGTGGCAGCCGCAGGCCGGCCGGGACCCCGTTGCCGGCGATCCACAGCACGGCGTTGTCGCGGGTGAAGTAGGTCTCCACCCACTCGCGTAGGTCCTCGGGGCGCAGCCGGGCCAGGCCCCATTCGGGGTAGCTGGGCAGGCCGTAGCCCTGCGCGCCGTACCGCCGCAGGGGCAGCGCGGTCGTGCCGCCGCGGCTGCGGCTCTCGGTGCGCAGGATCTCCTTCTCGATCTCCAGCCGGTGCATCGGCAGCTCGGCCAGCCCGGCACAGACCTTGCCGAGGTATCCCACCACATCGGACTCGGAACCGCGCAGGTGGAAGTGGGTGTAGACGGACGTCGTCTCGCCGTTGTAGTGGTAGTCGGACAACCCGCTGTCGTGCAGTGCCAGGTGCTCCACCAGGTGGGTGATGCCGTGCAGCGGCAGCGTCTCGTCGGCCTGGCCGACCCGGAAGATCAGACCGGCCGCGGCCTGCCCGGAGGACGGCGCGACCAGGGTGGGCACCCCGTCGACCTCGGTCCGCTCGATCACGGCCGGCCCTGGCGCGCCGCGAGGGCGCGGTGCTCGGCGAACTGCGCGGCCGGGTCACCGAGATAGGCCCACGGGTAACGGTCGGTCAGGTCGCCGAGCGCGTCGAAGTGGGCGCGCGCCCGCCGGTGGTCACCGGCCAGGCTGAAGGCCGCCGCGAAGTGGTGGTGGGCGGTCACCCAGCCGTAGACCGGCCGGTACGCCGGGTGCAGCACCGACCGGGCGGCGGCCGCCGCGAGTTCCTGCGCGACGTCGGACCGGCGGAAGTAGCCCGACCGCTCGCTGCCGCGCAGCTCCCGCCAGTACTCGATGTGCGTCTGGGCGATCAGCGCGGCGTTGAGGCCGCCCTCGGGCGCGTCGGCGGCGCACGCCCGCGCGAACGCGAACGCCGACTCCCACGATCCGCTCCACTTGGGACACAGCTGCTGCAGCAGCTGCGCCTGCGCGCCGTGCATGTGCGGATGGTGTTTGGCGAGGCGGTCGTAGCGCCGCCTGGCCTCGGCCTGGCCGAGTTCCAGCCCGCGCGCGTTGGTGATGCGCAGCGCCCAGGCGGCGCCGTCAGCGGGATCACGGGCGGTGACCTCGATCAGCAGCTGCTCGCCGCGGCGCAGGTGGGCGTGCATCCGGTCGAGTTGTGACCGGCTGACGTTCTCCGCCCGCGCGCCGGTGCGGGCCTGCCAGGCCAGCCCGATGGCGCGCGCGGCGAGCAGCACCTTGGGCAGCGGCGCCGACGGCTGCGCCTGCGCGACGTCGGAGAGGAACGCGTCCGCCTCCGGCAGATCTCCCACGACCCGGGCCATGAAGTAGACGTCGTCGACGGTGCGCAACCGCGCGAACAGGGCGGACAGCGCGTTCCAGTCGCCCTCCCGGCACCACGCCCGCGCGTCCTCGACCTCCGGGAAGGCCGCGGCGTGAGCCGCCGAGGACGGCGCGGGTCGGCCGATGATCGTCACCGGGGCATCCTAATGACCGGTCACGCTGTGCGATGCCCCGTGACGACCGCCGGACGGCTAGAGCTTGACCACCATCTTGCCGGTGTTCGCGCCGCGCAGCAGACCGGTGAGCGCCTCCGGCGCGTTCTCCAGGCCTTCGACCACGGTCTCCTCGGCCTTGATCGCGCCGGCCGCATACCAGGCGCCGACCTCGCGGACCAGGTCGGCCATGCGGTCGTTGTGGTCGCTCACGATGAAGCCGCGCATGGTGAGCCGCTTGCCGATCATCAGGGTCATGTTGTCCGGCCCCGGCACCGGCTCGTTGTACGCCGAGATCGCACCGCACAGCGCGAACCGCGCGAACGGCTTCGCCCGCGCGATGGCCGCGGTGAGGTGGTCGCCGCCGACGTTGTCGAAGTAGACGTCGATCCCGTCCGGCGCGGCCTGCTTGAGCAGTTGGGACACGTCGCCGTCGCGGTAGTTGAACGCGGCGTCGAAGCCGAGGTCGCCGGTGAGGTGGGCGACCTTCGCCGCGCTGCCGGCGCTGCCGATGACGCGGGCGGCGCCCTTGAGCCGGGCGAGCTGGCCCACGAGGCTGCCGACCGCGCCCGCCGCGCCGGACACGAACACCGTGTCGCCGGGCTTCATCGCGGCGATGTCGAGCAGGCCGACGTATGCGGTCAGGCCCGGCATGCCGAGCACGCCGAGGAAGGCGCTCGGCGGGGCCACAGGGTCGAGCCTGCGGAAGCGCCGGGCGTCGTCGACGGCCCACTCCCGCCAGCCGTAGCCGTGCAGCACCAGGTCGCCGGGCTTCAGGTCGGGCGAGCGCGACTCGACGACCTCGCCGACGGCCCCGCCGTCGAGCACCGCGTCGACCGCGAACGGCGGCACGTACGACTTCGCGTCGTTCATCCGCCCGCGCATGTACGGGTCCACCGACATCACCAGGTTGCGCACCTTCACCTGGCCCTCGGCGGGCTCCGGCACGTCAACCTCGACCAGGCGGAAGTTGTCCGGGGTGGGCATGCCCACGGGGCGCGAAGCCAGGTGGATCTCACGTCCGACGGTCACGTCGTCTCCTTGTCCGGGGCGGCCGTGGCCGCCTCAGTGATCTTGCGCAGCGTGTCACGCAGCGAAGCGAGTTCGGAAGCGGGCACGCCGGTGGCCTCGGCGATGGCCCGCGGGATGCCGGTGGCCCGCGCGCGCAGGCCGTCGCCGGCCGGGGTGAGGCTGACCACCACGGAGCGCTCGTCGCGCGGGTCGCGGGCCCGGTCCACCAGACCGGCCGCCTCCAGCCGCTTGAGCAGCGGGGACAGCGTGCCCGAGTCGAGCTGCAGGGACTCGCCCAGCGCCTTGACCGAGGTCTGCCCGCGCTCCCAGAGCACCAGCATCACCAGATACTGCGGATAGGTCAGGCCGAGCCGTTCCAGCACCGGACGGTAGACCGCGGTCAGCGCGCGGCTGGCCGCGTACAGCGCGAAGCAGACCTGCTTCTGCAGGTCCAGGTCACCGGGTTCCGGGCGGTCGGCGCGGGTCATGGTCTCAGCGAAGCACGAGTTGCACGTCGATGTTGCCGCGGGTGGCGTTCGAGTAGGGGCAGACCTGGTGCGCGGTGTCCACCAGCTGGCGCGCCGTGTCGGCGGGCACGCCCGGCAGGGCGACCTCCAGCGTGACGGACAGGCCGAACCCCGCGCCGTCGCGGCCGAGCCCCACGTGCGCGGTCACCTCGGAGCCATCGACGTCGGCCTTGGCCCGCCGGGCGACCAGCCGCAGCGCGGAGTGGAAGCAGGCGGCGTACCCGGCGGCGAACAGCTGCTCCGGATTGGTGGCCCCGCCCGCTCCGCCGAGCTCGACGGGCGTCGCCACGGCCGCCTCCAGCAGCCCGTCCGAGCTGCGCACCTTGCCGTCACGTCCGTCACCGCTGGCCGTCGCGACGGCCGTGTAAAGAGGAGTCATGCCCCGAACCTAACGACGATTTAGATCGTGCACAACTAAAACGTGCGCGACACAAGTCACTCCACGCTCCTACCGTGGCTGCAGTTTCGGGGAAACTGCAGGTATCGGGCCGTCTGAGGCTGCAGTTTCCCCGAAACTGCAGCCCGACCGCGGGCGGCCGACGGAGCCCGCGGCGCCGGACGGCAGTGCGACGATGGGCCGGTGGGGCGAACACGACAAAACGGGCGACGCCGTGAGCGGCGGGCGACGCTGTTCTGGCTGGTGGTGCTCGTGCTCGCCGCGGGTGGCTGGCTGTGGCACGCCTACAGCCGGCCCGATTCCCCGCCGCCGTCCGGGACGGTCTCGCCGAGCCCGTCCGCCCGTCCCACCGGGCCGCCCGCCGGAGCACAGGCGGTGCGGGTGGACTTCCCGCTCGACGGCGACTCGCTCCAGGTCACGGCCGATCAGCCGGGTCCGGTGATCGACGTCACGGAGCCCGTCCAGCTGCGGCTGCTCGGCATCGACGCCCCCGAGTTGCACGGCGCCGACGGCAGCCCGCAGTGCTGGGCCGAGACCGCCCGCGCCGAGCTGCAAGAACTGGCCCCGTACGGGGCGCGGCTGTGGCTGCTGCCCGACGCCCAGCGCCTCGACCCGTACGGCCGCCGCCTGGTCTACGCGTGGACCGCCGACGGCCGGTTCGTCAACGGCGAACTGGCCGCCCTCGGGGCCGTTCGCGAGTTGGCGATCCGGCCCAACCTGGCGCACCAGCAGGACCTGCACGACGCCGTCGAGCAGGCGCGGGCGCAGCGGCGTGGCCTGTGGGGAAGCTGCGCCGGCGGATAATCATTTAGCGAAGATTTCAAGTACGTTCAATGGCTTTGTGTCGTTGATTGCGGAAGAATCCCGCCCGTGGAGGTCCCGATCGGTACGGCGCTGGCAGGGCGATACGTGCTGACCAGGCCACTGGCGCGGGGCGGAGTATCCACTGTGTACCAGGCCGTCGACGCCACGGCCGGCCGCCGGCTCGCGGTGAAGGTGGTCGACGACCGCTATTCCGGGCTGATCCGGCACGAGGCCGCGATGACCGATCGGCTGCGCCACCCGCACGTGCCCAAGGTCCTCGACGTCGGCGTGGAGACCGGGCCGGACGGTCGCGACATCGGCTACCTGGCCCTGGAACTGCTCAAGGGCGAGGCGCTGACCAGCGTGCTGCTCGGCGGCCCGCTGCCGTGGGCCGGCGCGGTGCGGGTCGCCGCCACCGCCGCCGACGTGCTCGCCGTGGCGCACCGGCGCGGCGTCGTGCACCGCGACCTCACGCCCGGCAACGTCATGATCACCACCACCGGGCCGAAGGTGGTCGACTTCGGACTGGCCGAGCTCATCGTCAGCACCGGCATGCCGCTGTACGCGAACCCCTCCGACGACGTGTACGCCCTCGGCGCGCTGCTCTACCAAGCGCTCACCGGCAAGTCGCCGTATGCCGGGCACAACCGCAGCCCGCAGGGCACCACCGCGCTGCGCCGGCTGGCGCCCACCCCGGTGCTGGCCGTGCCCGGCCTGCCGCAGGCCGTCTCCGACCTGTGCCGCGCCTGCATGGACAAGAACTCGCTGGCGCGGCCCAGCGCCCGGGAGGCGTCGCTGCGACTGTGGACCATCGTCGGCAACGCCCTGCACTGACCCGTGGTCAGTCGCGGAACTCGCCTCCGGCGACAGCGGCGCAGAACACACGCCACTCCTCGCGGTCGAACGTCAGCCAGGGACCGTCAGGTTCCCGTGAACTGCGCACCAGCACGCTGGCCCCGTCGAAGCAAACCTCGACGCAGTGCGCGGACTCACACGCCTGAGCGGTCACCCACCCTCGGTCAGTCTTCTTCTCGGACATGGCACCCGCCTCATGCCTCGCATCCAGATCCCCGCCCACCACTGTGACACAAGAGGAGGGAGTGGGATATAGCCGGTTGCGTCGGCAACCGGCGGTGCCGCGGCATCCAGTGAATGAATCACGGATCCGAACCCCGGGAGTCGACGAAGGCACGTCACACGAATACGGCGACGTGCCTTTCACTCATGCAAAAGATGCTTCAGACCCGGTCGAACTCGCCCGACTTCACCCCGTCCACAAAAATGCGGAACGACTCCGGCGAGATGATCAAATGCTGCTGCGGCGAGACCGAGTCGCGGATACCGACCGCGACGGCAAGGTCTGCGATCTCCACACAGTGCCCGGATTCGCACCGGCGGCTCTTCTTCCACACGGCATGCAGCACAGACGTCACCAAGACTCCCAGATTATCTTGTCAAGATCGGATCGGCGCCCACCCATGGCACAACGAGTGCTGGCAGGCGCAACACGGTACAAGTAAACTCGCCGAAAGGAACTGTCGCAAGTAGCCACCTGGCGTGTCGCAACAAGACGGCGACGTGCCGCAGTCCGACCAGCGGAAGGCGGAGATCAACGTGAGCGGCGGACAGAGTCCGACAGTTGCGCGCCTCCGGTTGCGCCACGCTCTACGGTCGGCCCGTGAGAGTTCGGACTACACCCAGGAGCAGGTGGCGAACGAGCTCGAATGGTCGCTTTCGAAGATCATTCGAATCGAGAACGGCGCGGTGCGGATGACAGTGACGGACGTGCGGGCTCTACTGCAGCTCTACGGCGTGAACGACGCCTCCGAGGTGTCGGAGATGGAGACCCTGGTCCGAGCTTCGCGTCAAAGATCATGGTGGACCGAGCACGCCGACCTGCCACCGCGTTTCGCAACCTTTATCGGCCTGGAGGACGGTGCCTCCGAGCTGTCCTTCTACAACTCGATGCTCATCCCGGGGCTGCTTCAGACCGAGTCCTACGCGCGCGCGGTGATCCGCACGCTGGAGCCGGACTGGGCCCAGACACGCCAGGAAGAGGAGTTCGTCACCATCCGGATGCGTCGCCAGAAACACGTGCTGGGACGGCTCGACCCGCCCCGGGTCCGCGTGGTGCTGGAGGAGGCCACCCTGCGGCGGGTCACCGGCGGCGTACAGGTGCAGCGTGAGCAACTGCTCCACCTGGTCGCGCTGGGCACCCGGCCGAACATCTGCCTGCAGGTGCTGCCGTTCAGCGCGGGCGTCTACACACTGGAGCCCACGTTCGTCCTGATGGGCTTTCCCTTCGGCACGACGTCCGATGTCGTGGTGTACCTGGAGATGAGCAACGCCCTCGCGCTGCCCAGCGACCGCGGGCAGTTCCTCGAGCGCGGCGAGGTCGCCGCGCCATACCAGGAGGCGTTCAGCCGCATCACCGACGCGGCGTTCAGCGAGGCCGACTCGCTCGCGTACATCGCACAGGTCGCCGGCGAACTCCACTGATCACCACACGGCGGTCCGCCGCAGCGTGCGGCATATGCTCGGCGGCATGAGCTTCCCTGTCTCCGCCGCACCCTGCGCCGACGTGCAGCGCGTGCTGTGCGTCTTCGCCCATCCCGACGACGTCGACTTCGGCGCGGCAGGCACGGTGGCCCGCTGGGTGGACGAGGGCATCGAGGTGTCGTACCTGCTGGTCACCAGGGGTGACGCGGGCGGTTTCGACGAGACGCCGCGGCATGAGATGCCGGGTCTGCGCGAGGCCGAGCAGCGGGCCGCCGCGGCCGCCGTCGGGGTCAAGCAGGTCGACTTCCTGGAGGGGTACGCCGACGGCTCGGTCACGCCGAGCCTGGCCCTGCGCAAGGACCTCGTCGCCGCGATCCGGCGGGCCCGGCCCGACCGCATCCTGACCAGTGCCCCGCTGCGCCGCTGGGACCGCATCGCCGGGCCGAGCCACCCCGACCACCTGGCCGTGGGCGAGGCGGTGACCTGCGCCGTCTACCCCGACGCCCGCAACCCGTTCGCGCACCCCGAGCTGGCCGCGGCGGGCCTGGAAGCCTGGACCGTGCGGGAGATCTGGTACTCGGGCGGTCCCGACCCCGACCACGCGGTCGACGTGACCGACACCTTCGACCGCAAGCTCGCCGCGCTCCGGGCACACGTATCCCAGACGGCCCACCTGCACGATCTTGACCTGATGCTGCGCGAGCGGCTGGGCGGCCTGGCGGAGTCGCTCGGCCTGCCCGGCCGCGTGGCCGAGGCGTTCACGATCATCAGAACCGAGTGAGCCGGTGCCCGGCGGGCACCGGCCCCGGACGGCAGGCGGGCCGTCGCCGCGGTGTGCGGCGGCGGCTCGCCCGCTGAGGCACGCGGGTCAGGCGGCGCGTTCCCAGCCGGCCCGGCTCCCACCCGGGGTCAGCCGGGAGGGGTGCATGTTCGAGGGGTGCGGCACGCCGCGGCTCGGCCGGGGCCGCGGCAGGGTCAGGTGGCCCAACCGCGCCTCGACGAGGCTGCGGCGCAGGTAGCGCTCCACCGCGTGGAACAGCCACCAGTCGTCGCTGACGAACAGCTGGGTGGGATGCCCGTGGTAGTCGGCCCACAGCTCCAGCCGCCGCGGCCGCCGCCGCGCGCTGACCAGCGTGAGCACGGCCAGGCCGCTGAGCACGGCGACCGCGGCGACGATGCCGGTCGGCTGCAGCAGCGGCGCGAACGCCCCGAGCAGGACCATGCCGACCACGGCCATCGCGCCGGCGCGACGTGTCAGCGGGTCGTGCCCGGCCTGTCGGGTGTGGACGTTCCCGATGGCGCTGAGGGTGAAGTGACGCCCGCCGACCTGGAAGCAGGTCGACGAGATGTGCAGCCCGGGGCGGATGGTCACGATCGCTTGTTCTGGTGGCCGTTCCGGCGCCCGTGTAGGCTCCATGGAAGTCTCCCAACTGCTCGATGCGCGGGCCCGGCTGGTGGTGGTGCCCGCGGAGGTGGCGACACCTGGCGTGTGGTGGAGCAATGGACCGACATCCGGTGGCCGCCGGGTGTCGGTCTTTCCGTTGTGCTTGGTGGCACTGCCGAGCCGCCGCTTAGCCGTCCGTCGCTGGACTTCCCGGCTGCCTCGTGACCTCAGTGTGACCGAGACAGGCATCGTTGTGAAGTCTCTCAATCAGCCACCTGTCAGATTGGCACGTTCCCTGAACCTAATGTGCGTTCAGGAGTCACCTAATGTGACGGAACTTTTCCCGCAATCCATTACCAGGTCGGGCACTTCGCCCATTACGCACTTGGGCTTGCCCGATCCCGGGGTTACCGTGGCGGGCACTGGACCGGTTGTCCGCCGCCCACCCCCGGGTGGCACCGGACCAGCGCCGCCGAGTCGCCAAGCGATCGCGAAGATCGATACCCCGTGTGGGTGGGGCGAGCCGGGGACCCAGGTTATCGGGGTGAATCAGCGGTCACGCTCAGTGATCGCAGTAGGGCGCCCTTCGCCCGAACCCGTCAGCTAACTCGGTAGGCGGCTACGGAGAAGGGCCACACCTTGTCATCCCCCCATGGCAGGGGCTGGCGCGCTGCCGCGCGCCTGCTCGCCCCCGCCGGAGCACTGATCATCGGACTGCTCGCGACCGGCGCGCCCGCGCACGCCGCGCCCAGCGCCGCCGACCTCCGCAAGCAGATCTCGGAGAAGTCCGAGCAGCTGGAGAAGGTCGTCGAGCAGTACAACAAGCTCAACACCCAACTGAAGCAGACCCGCACCGAGGCGGCCGCGCTCGAACGCGAACTCGGCCCGCTGGAGGTCAAGGCCGACCAGGCAGAGGGCAACGTCGCGCGGATCGCGGTGACCGCCTACCGCACCGGATCGTTCAGCGGCTTGAACGCGCTGCTGGACTCGTCCGGCGACGGCAAGCTGCTGGCCCGGCTGAGCGCCCTGGACCAGCTCGCGACGAGTCAGCGGGCACAGATCGACGAGGCGCACCAGGCGGCCGGCGACCGGTTCGAGGTCAAGGCGGCGCTGGACGCGCGGCTGCAGGAGCAGACCACCCGGTTCACCGCGGTCGAGACCCAGCGCAAGGGCATCGAGAAGGACCTGGCCAAACTCAAGGAACTGCGCCGCAAGGCGGGCCTGGTCGACGAGAAGTCGTCCACCTACACCGGTTCCATTCCCCAGTACCAGGGCAAGGCCGGCATCGCCGTCGCGTTCGCATACAAGCAGCTGGGCAAGCCGTACGTGTGGGCCGCCGACGGGCCGAGCGGGTACGACTGCTCGGGTCTGACGCTGGCCGCGTGGCGCGCCGCGGGAGTGAGCCTCTACCACCAGGCCGCGACGCAGTGGCGCGAGGTCACCCACATCAGCCGCTCGCAACTGCTGCCAGGCGACCTGGTCTTCTACTCGGGCCTGGGGCACGTGGCGATCTTCGTCGGCAGCGGCAAGGTGATCCACGCGCCGACCACCGGCGAGGTGGTCAAGGTCGCCAGCGTCGACATGATGAGCCCGTACGGCTACGGCCGGGTGCGCCTGTAACCCGGATCGGCACGGCAAGAAGCCCTCTCCCGGTCTCGGGAGAGGGCTTCTTCGTCAGTAGGGAGAGGGTCAGGTCAGACGGACTGCAGGCCCTCCGCGCGGGCCAGCTCACGCAGCCGGCCCAGCGCCTGGATCTCCAGCTGGCGGATGCGCTCGCGGGACAGCGAGAACCGCGACGCCACCTCGGTCAGCGAGTGCTCGCGACCGTCCTCCAGGCCGTACCGCGCGCGCATGATGCCGGCGGAACGGTCGTCGAGGTGGTTGAGCAGGCCCTCGATCCGCTGGCGCTCCAGCGCCGAGAGGACGATCTCCTCCGGGCTGGGCGTGTCGCGGTCGGCGACCAGGTCACCCAGGTTGGTGTCGCCGTCGTCGCCGACCGGGGTGTCGAGCGAGACGGTGTCCTGCGACCAGCGGATCAGCTCGGTCACCCGCTCGACGGTCACGCCGAGCGCGGCGGCGATCTGGTCCGGCTCCGGGTCGCTGCCCAGCTCACGGGTGAGCTGGCGGGTCACGTTGCGCATGCGGTTGACGTCCTCCACCAGGTGGACGGGCAGCCGCACGGTGCGCTCCTGCTGGGCGATGGCACGGCTGATCGCCTGCCGGATCCACCAGGTCGCGTACGTGGAGAACTTGTAGCCCTTCACGTAGTCGAACTTCTCGACGGCACGGACCAGGCCGGTGTTGCCCTCCTGGATCAGATCCAGCATCGGCATGCCGGACCGGACGTAACGTCGGGCGATGGACACCACCAGGCGCAGGTTCGCTCGGATGAAGAGGTCCTTCGCGTGGTTGCCCTCGGCAACCAGCTTCTCGAGCTCGTCGCGCTTCAGCCCGCGCTTGAGCTTGTCGGCCTCCAGCAGATGCTCAGCATAAAGTCCTGCTTCGATCGCCTTAGAGAGGTCGACCTCCTGCGCCGCGTCGAGCAGCGGAGTACGCGAGATCTCGTGCAGGTATACACCGACGAGGTCTCGCTCCTCAGCCACCTGGTCGGTGCGCAGCATGGTCATGTTCTCCACGTTCGGGTCCCTCCCACGTAATCGCCGCAGGGCCTTGCGGTACTGACACCTTCACAACAGATGACGCCCGGAGATGATTCCGCGTTGCCCATCGAAACTGTCACGAAAAGCTGTGAACTCGCTGATACCGACTTAGCGGCTCGCTGGAAGCGAGCCAACCGGTCCGCAATGCCCTATTTATGACACCACGGAGCGTCACAGCATACAGCGATCCACCTCACTACAACGCTGTGACCTGCGTCGCCATTTCTTGTGACGCTCGAGCCCGCGCGCTATTGCACGGTTCCACACCTCGCCCACTCGAACGCAGGACGCACATACCCCATCGAGTGAGAAGCACACCCTTTCGGCCACGAAGAACCCGCGAAAGGGGATCACCCGAGTGCCGCACGACGGCACTCGAACGGGGAGGGACCCCCACTTAGGGGCCATCCTGGGGGCCTTTCGGCCGGGATCGGCCACCCTTCGGCCTATGATCGTCGGCTTTTCGGGGGTGATCGCTGTTTCGTGCCGAAAACTGCGGTCAGCGCACAGATTCCGACACAAACAGCGATCATGCAAGCCGCGGCCACCGAAAGGTGGCGGATTGCCAGGGAGTTATTCGGTGAGGGCGGCTACGGCGTCGCGGACGCGGTTGCCGTGTCCGGCGAGGGCGCCGCGGGCGGCCGCCACCTCGCGGCCGGCCAGCAGGGCGACCAGTGCGGCGCGCAGGTCGCCGCCGGCCGCGTCGAGGGTGCGGCGGCAGTCCTCCTCGTCGTGGCCGGTCGCCTCGACGAGCATGCTCAGCATGCGGCCGCGCAGCTTGGCGTTCGTCGGCACCACGTCGATCATGAAGTTGGAGAACACCCGCCCCAGGCGCACCATCACCGCCGTGGAGAACGCGTTGAGCAGCAGCTTCTGCGCGGTGGCGGCCTTCATCCGGGTGGACCCGGTGACCACCTCGGGGCCGGTGTCGACGCCGATGAAGACGTCCACCCAGGCCGACGCGGTCGCGTGCGGGTCGGCCGCGATCAGCGCGGTCCGGCAGCCCAGCTCCCCCGCCGCCCGCAGCGCGCCGAGCACGTACGGCGTGCGGCCGCTGGCGGCGATGCCCACGACGACGTCGCCGGCGCGGGCGCAGCGGGCGAGTTCGTCCGCGCCGCCCGCGGCGTCGTCCTCCGCGTCCTCGACCGCGGCCAGCAGCGCGCCGGGACCGCCGGCGATGTGGGCGCAGAACCAGGTCGGCGGGGCGTTGTAGGTCGGCGGCAGTTCGGCGGCGTCGAGCACGCCGAGCCGGCCGGAGGTGCCCGCGCCCACGTAGTGCACGCGGTTGCCGCGCTGCAGCGCCGCGACGGCGTCCTCGACGACCACGGACAGCGGGTCCAGCACCGCGCCGACCGCCTCGGCGACGGTGCGGTCAGCCTCGTTGATCACTCGCAGGATCTGCCGGGTGTCCAGCAGGTCCAGATCGGCGCTGGGGGCGTAGCGCCGCTCCGTCGGGGCGTCGACACGCACCGGGAGCGAGCCGGTGGGCAGCTCAGGCATCGCCGGACCGGCGGCGCGTGGTGCCCAGGCGTCGTCCGCGCACCGCCTCGGCGGTCACCTCGAGCGCCTTGCGGGCCTTGGTGCGGGTGCGTGCGGCCACCCCGACGAACAGGCAGTCCACGACCGTGAGCTGGGCCAGCCGGCTGGCCATCGCGCCGGACCGGTAGGTCGTCTCGCGGGCCGCGGTGGTCAGCACGAAGTCGGCGACGTCGCAGATCGGCGAGCGGGGGAAGTTGGTCAGCGCCACGGTCACCGCGCCCGCCGCCTTGGCCCGCTCCAGCACGTCGATGGTGTCGGCGGTGGTGCCGGTGTGGGAGATGCCCAGTGCCACGTCACCGGGGCCGAGCAGGGCCGCCGAGGTGAGCGAGGTGTGCAGGTCGGGCCAGTAGTAAGCGATGCGCCCTATGCGGTGCAGCTTGGCCTGGAAGTCGGCGGCGACGAAGCCGCTCGCGCCCGCGCCGAAGACCTCGACCCGGGACGCCTTCACCAGCGCGTCCACGATCTTGTCGCAGACCTCGGGGTCGAGCTGCTCGGCGGTCTCCTCGACCGCACGGGCGTCGTTGAAGGCGATGGTGGCGATGATCTGCGCCATGTCGGCGCCGGGCGGGATGTCCCCGCCGACCACCCGGGAGTCGGTCGGCTCGACCCGGCGCGCGGCCTCGGCGGCGAGCCTGATGCGCAGCTGCGGGTAGCCCGACATGCCGATGGAGCGGCAGAAGCGGATGACCGTCGCCTCGGAGGTCTCCGCGGCGGCGGACAGGTCGGTGATGGTGCGGCGGGCCGAGGCGGCCGGATCGGCGAGCACGAGCCGTGCCACGCGCTGTTCGGCCGGGGAGAGCGCGGGCAGCAGACCGTTGATCTGAACGATCAGCCCGGCCGGTTCCTGACCGGCGCGAGCGCCGTCATTCTCCTCGGAAACTTTCGACTTCTTCGCCACGGTTGAAACTTACTTTCATGACAGCCCCGCGTCAACTGCCAAACCGCGTTTCACCACCGGCCAAACGACCGCCCAGACGGCCTGAGCGACGGCGTCCGGATCACCACTGCCGTCGACGTGTACCGCATCCGACAGTACGTCTTTGTAGGCCGCGTAGCTCGCGTTCAGATATTCGATGTCCTCGTGGTCCTCGCCACGCTGCTCCACCCGGTGGTATGCCACCTCGGGCGGGACGTCGAGAAAGATGATGACAGCCGCCCGGGGGAACGGGGCATACGCCGCGCGTACCGTCCTGGCCAGCCACTTGCCGCCGTCATGTGCCCGAATGCTGACCAGCTGGCAGGGCGTGTAGCGGTCCATCACCGCCGTCGCACCGGTCAGCCGCGCCGTCACCAGTGACCGGGCGATGGCCAGCCAGCGCAGCACCGCCTCGACGGTGAGCAGGCCGCGGCGGCCCAGCAGGGAGACCGCGTCGTCACGACCGAGCTTCCGGGCGACCCGGCCCAGGAAGCGCCGGCCACCGGCGTTGCGGCCGTACCGTGCGGTGACCCCGGCCGCGCACAGCGCCGCGGCCAGTCGTATCGCCTGGGTGGTCTTGCCCGAGCCGTCGATGCCGACCAGGGCGACCACCGACGCACTCGTGCCTGCCATGCGCCTGACGCTACCCGGCGTGCGCCAGCGGTGATCGACAGTGCGGACACGGACACGCTGTGCGATTGCGCGAGCAACATTCGTGGCGCAATGGCATCCTCCTCAACGCTCGGAGGCGCTCCTATGGCAGAAGTGCACCACTTCGCGTACGGCTGGTTCAACCCGGTGACCGCGTACCTGATGGCCTTCATCGGTTCACTGCTCGGCCTGGTCTGCACGGCCCGCGCCCGCCGCGCGCCCACCACCGGGCGGCGGGCCCGC
This sequence comes from Catellatospora chokoriensis, assembly GCF_011297315.1. Lineage (NCBI taxonomy): Bacteria > Bacillati > Actinomycetota > Actinomycetes > Micromonosporales > Micromonosporaceae > Catellatospora > Catellatospora chokoriensis. The sequence continues at coordinate 206,197 of NZ_JAAOTI010000012.1, read as the reverse complement.
TGGCTGGTCATCGCCTCGCTCTCCATCGGCGGCACCGGCATCTGGCTCATGCACTTCATGGCGATGATCGGCTTCGACGTGCCGGACAGCCCGGTCCGTTACGACCCGGTCGTCACGTTCATCAGCCTCGCGCTGGCCGTCATCACCGTGGGCATCGGCCTGTTCATCGCGGGCCAGGGCCGCCGCTCGGCGACCCGGATCGTGGCCGGCGGCGGCTTCACCGGCCTCGGCGTGGTCGCGATGCACTACAGCGGCATGGCCGCGATGCGCGTCGCCGGGCACGTCAGCTACGACCTCGGGCTGGTCGGCGCGTCCGTGGTGATCGCCGTGGTGGCCGCGACCGTGGCGCTGTGGTTCACCGTGACCGTGTCCACCATGCGCGCCATCATCGCCGCCGCGGCGGTGATGGGCGTGGCCGTGTGCGGCATGCACTACACCGGGATGGCCGCGATCCGGGTCACCCTGGAGACCGGCGGCACCGGCCAGGTCTCGGGGCTCAGCCCGTTCGTGCTCATCGTGCCGATCGTGCTGCTGTCGGCGCTGTGCCTGATCGGTGTGACGTTCAACGCGTTGCAGGCCATGACGCAGGAGGAGTTCGACGGTGTGGAGGCGACCCGGGTGCGCCACCGCGCGCAGGTCCCCGGGACCGTCATCCCCGGTCCGCGGGCGAACGCGGACCAGCCGGCGCCGGTGAACCCGCCGTTCAGCCTGGCCAGGTCGCTGGCCGACCGCAACCGCACGAAGATCCCCCGCTGACCGCCGGGACCCGTGTCGCAAGACCGACACGGGTCCCGGCGACCACGTCCGTCCAGATCGGAGGGGACGCGCGGGCGGCGTTGATCCGATATAAACGGCGGCATGGACGTCCCGGCATACCTCATGACCATGCCCCTGCACGCCATCACGGAGGTGCTCGGCGAGCAGGGCCTGCGTGACCGGTTCGCCCTGGAGATCCAGCGCCTGCCCGCCGCCGACCAGGCCGTGCTCGCCGAGGCGCTGGAGCTGGCCGCCCGGCTGCACGCCGAGCAGCGGCGGGTTCGCGAGCCGTACCTCAACCACCTGCTTCGCGTCACCATCCGGATCATCACGTACTACCGCGTCACCGACCGGGACGTGCTGGTCGCCGCTCTGCTGCACGACTCGGTCGAGGACCAGCCGTGGGCCATCGTCGGCCGGGCGCACCGCGGCGGCCCGCCGCCCCGGGAGCAGGCCCTGGCCGTGCTCGCCGAGCGCTTCGGCCCCCGGGTCGCGCAGCTGGTCAACGCCGTCACCAACCCGGAGTACGACCTCGACCGGGACAAGGACGAGCAGTATCGCGAGCACGTCGTGGAGTCGCTGGACGTGGACCCGTGGGCGCGGATCATCAAGGTCTCCGACTTCACCGACAACGGCGTGGGCGTCATCCACACCATCGGCCCGAAGGTGCTGCGAGCCGCCACCAAGTACCAGCCCCTGGTGCCGCTGCTGCGGGAGCTGGTGGCCCGGCCGGACACGCCGCTTCTCGGCGAGGTCAAGGCGCACATCTTCGCCCAGTTCGACCTCGCCGAGAAGCGCTTTTCGGCCATCTTGGCCGAAAGGTGAGGTGCGGTTCCGCCGTTCTGGCCGGGAGCTGAGGGCTCAGAAGTCCTCGTCCAGGCTCACCGTGCCGGTGACCGCCACCTGGTAGGCGGTGACCCGGCGTTCGAAGAAGTTCGCCAGCTCCTGCACGTCCTGCAGGGCCATGAACGGGAACGGGTTGCGCGAGCCGAACCGGGCCGGCAGGCCCAGCCGGGCCAGCCGCTGATCGGCGACGTACTGCAGGTACTCCCGCATGTCGGCCAGCGTCATGCCGGGCAGGCCCGCGCCGCACAGGTCCTCGGCGAAGGCCAGCTCGGCGTCGACCGCGTCCTCCAGCATCCGGGTCACCGCCTTGCCCAGCTCGTCGTCGAACAGCTCGGGCTCCTCGGCGCGGACCGTGTCGACGACCGCGAAGGCGAAGTCCATGTGCATGGACTCGTCGCGGAACACCCAGTTGGTGCCGGCGGCCAGCCCGTCCAGCAGGCCGCGCGAGCGCAGCCAGTAGACGTAGGCGAAGGCTCCGTAGAAGAACAGGCCTTCGATGCAGGCCGCGAAGCAGATCAGGTTCAGCAGGAAACGCCGCCGGTCGTCGGCCGTGGTCAGCTCGGGCACGTCGAAGACCGAGTCGATCCACTCGAAGCAGAACCGCGCCTTGCGCGCGATCGACGGGATGTTCTCCACCGCGGCGAACGCCTGCGCCCGCTCGTGGTCGTCGGGCAGGTAGGTGTCCAGCAGGGTCAGGTAGAACTGGACGTGCACCGCCTCCTCGAACAGCTGGCGGCTCAGGTAGAGCCGGGCCTCGGGGGCGTTGATGTGCCGGTAGAGGTTGAGCACCAGGTTGTTGGCCACGATGGTGTCGCCGGTGGCGAAGAACGCCACGAGCCGGTTGACCAGGTGCCGCTCCCCGTCGCTGAGCGTGGCCAGGTCGGGCAGGTCGTTGCCGAGGTCGACCTCCTCCACCGTCCACGTGTTGCGGATGGCGGCCCGGTAGCGCTCGTAGAAGTCCGGGTAGCGCATCGGCCGCAGGGTCAGGTCGAGGCCCGGGTCGAGCAGCATCTTCTTGGTATCGGTGGTCACTGGCAGGCCTCGCAGATCTCGGGGTTTTCCAGGTTCAGGTTGATCAGGCTGGACGCTTGGCGCAGCGGCTGCCCGCCGCCCGACGCCGCGCCGTCGCCGCCGAGCAATGCCGCCGCATCGTCCGAGCTCACGCCAGGTGTGGCGTTAAGAAGGTGCCCTTCCTCCACGGAAACCGATGGGAAGGTGCCCTTCCTTACTGTTGTCTGCGCGATGGCGGTGGCGGGGCGGGAGCGGAGGTAGTAGGTGGTTTTCAGGCCCTTTCGCCAGGCGTAGGCGTACATCGAGGAGAGTTTGCCGATGTCGGGGGAGGCCATGAAGAGGTTCAGGGACTGGGACTGGTCGATGAAGGGGGTGCGGGCGGCGGCCAGGTCGATCAGGCTGCGTTGCGGGAGTTCCCAGGCGGTGCGGAAGCGCTTGCGCAGTGCGGCGGGGATCTCGGCGATGTTCGCGACGGAGCCCTCGGCCGCGAGGATGCGCTCGCGCAGGGCGGGCGTCCACAGGCCGTGCGCCTTGAGTTCGTCGACCAGGTAGCGGTTGACCTGGAGGAACTCGCCGGACAGGGTCTCGCGCTTGAAGACGTTGGCCACCGGCGGCTCGATGCACTCGGCGCAGCCGGCGATCGAGGCGATGGTGGCCGTCGGCGCGATCGCGATGAGCAGCGAGTTGCGCAGACCGGTGCGGGCGACCTTGGCGGCCAGCTCGTCCCACGCCCACGGGCGGGTGCGGGTCGCGTCCGGGTAGTGGTCGGGGTGCAGGACGCCACGGGCGGCGCGGGTATCCGCGTACGACGGGTGCACGCCCAGTTCGGCGGCGAGATCCGCGCTGGTGTCGTAGGCGGCGAGCGCGATCTCCTCGGCGAGGCGGGTGGACAGCGCCAGCGCCTCGGGCGAGTCGAAGTCCAGGCGGAGCTTGGCGAACACGTCGGCCAGGCCCATCACACCCAGGCCGATCGGCCGCCACCGGTTGTTGGCCCCGGCCGCCTCGCCGGTCGGGTAGTAGGAGAGGTCGATGGTGCGGTCGAGCACGCGTACCGCCACGCGCACCGTGTCGCGCAGGGCGTCCCAGTCGACGCCGTCCGGGCCGAGGTGGGCGGCCAGGTTGACCGAGCCGAGGTTGCACACCGCGGTCTCGCCGTCGCTGGTCACCTCCAGGATCTCGGTGCACAGGTTGGACAGGTGCACGGTGTTGCCGGGCACCGCGGTCTGGTTGCAGGCGCGGTTGGCGGCGTCCTTGAACGTCATCCAGCCGTTGCCGGTCTGCGCCAGGGTGCGCATCATGCGGCCGTACAGCTCCCGGGCAGCGACCGTGCGCACCGCGCGACCGGCGGCCTCCGCGGCCCGGTAGGCGGCGTCGAACTCGTCGCCCCACAGGTCGACCAGCTCGGGCACGTCCTTCGGGTCGAACAGCGACCAGCTCGCGTCGGCCTCGACCCGGCGCATGAACTCGTCCGGCACCCAGTTGGCCAGGTGCAGGTTGTGGGTGCGCCGGCTCTCCTCGCCGGTCGAGTCGCGCAGCTGCAGGAACTCGTCCAGGTCGGCGTGCCAGGTCTCCAGGTAGACGCAGGCCGCGCCCTTGCGGCGGCCGCCCTGGTTGACCGCGGCGACGCTCGCGTCGAGCGTGCGCAGCCACGGCACGATGCCGTTGGACAGCCCGTTCGTGCCGCGGATCAGCGACCCCCGGGACCGGATCCGGCTCCACGCCACCCCGATGCCCCCGGCGTACTTCGACAGCCGCGCGATCTGGCCGTAGCGCTCGTAGATCGATTCCAGCTCGTCGCGGGGCGAGTCCAGCAGGAAGCAGCTGCTCAGCTGCGGACGCCGGGCGCCCGCGTTGAACAGGGTCGGCGAGCTGGGCAGGTACGCCAGCCGGCTGAGGATGGCGTACAGCCGGGCCACCTCGGCGGTGCTGCCGGCCAGCCGCCGGCCGGCCGTGCCCGCGTCGCCGACCTCGCCCATCAGGCCGCAGGCCACCCGCAGCAGGAACTGCTGGGGCGTCTCCAGCACCTTGCGCGTCACCGGGTGCCGCAGCAGGTAGCGGTCGTAGACGGTGCGCAGCCCGAAGTATTCGAAGCGCTCGTCGGCGGCCGGGTCGACGAGCTCCCCCAGCTCGTCGGCGTGCCTCGCGACGAACGCGGCCAGGTCGTCGGCGAGCAGCCCGGCGGCGTGCGCGGCACGCACGGAGCTCGGGAAGTCGGTCACGCCCTGGGTGGCCGCCTCCGCGGCGACGTGCACCGTGAGCAGGCGGGCCGCGAGGCGGCTGTACGACGGCTCCTGCGCGACCAGGGCGGCGGCCGTCTCGATGGCGCGCAGCCGCAGGTCGGCCTCGGTCGCCCCGGGCCAGACGCCGGCCGCCACGGGGTTCAGCACGGTGGTGTGGTCCACGTCGGGCAGCCCCCGCGCGGCTGCGGCGAGCAGGCCCGCCAGCGACGTCGTGGGCGTCACGGCCGCGCTCGCGGCCGTCGTGCCGGCTGCGCCGAGGCCCGTGTCGGCTGTGCCCGCGGCGGCATCGGCCGCGGCACCGGTGGTGCCGTGATAGGTGGTGCTGGTCAAGGCGTGCGCTCCCCCTCGTCGAAGCGCGGGAGAGCACGCGAACAGCGACCACCCCGATGGCCCAGGGTGCGTGCCGTCCACCGTGGACCATCCCGCGCGGCCCGGTGTCCCGTCCCTGCCCACGCCGACGGATCCCCGGTTCCCCGGCGGTCGCGAGTGCGACGCTGCGGGACCGGGTCCGGCCCTGTACGCCGCGTGGCGGCGTCCGGGCTCGGGCGCGGATGGATCGGGGCGCGTCGCGGAATGGTCCGCGGCGCGCACGCCGGCAGGTCTTCGGGCTCATGGGCACGGCCGGGCCGCACAGCTGGACGCCGTGCTGCCGTGGACCCCCTACGCCGTCGCTTCCCAGGCCGGACCGGCCCAGTGCTGTCCACACCCCTCTTCGCGGGAGGAGCGCGGGACGGCTTCGTTCCCATTCACCGCTGCGGGGCAGCTCCGGAATCGCACCGGATTCCCTCTGCGCGGGCCGCCCTGCGGCAGCTCGCGCGCACCCCGAGACCCGGTCCCGAGGGGGACCGGAGGGGTGGACCAGCGATGTCCTCACACTACATCTAGTGGCACTCCGGTGAAAGCGCCCCCATATAGGCTCGGCGTGTCGTCAATGGCCCACCCTCACCGATGTCGATGCGCCGGTTCAGCAGGCGCAGGCCGCACCGCTCGCGGGAGCCGTCAGCGGGTCCACATCGTGCTTGCGGAGCCCGAGGAACGTCTGCGTGTCGAAGCCCTCGCGCACCCAGTACTCGTACCCGCCGAGCATCTCCTTGACCTGGTAGCCCAGCCGGGCGAAGGCCAGCGCGGCCCGGGTCGCGCCGTTGCAGCCCGGCCCCCAGCAGTAGGTGACCACGACGCTGCCGGCCGGCACGACCTCGGCGGCGCGCGCCGCGATCTGCGCGGTGGGCAGGTGCACCGCGCCGGGCAGGTGGCCCTGCTCCCAGGCCTCCAGCGAGCGGGAGTCGACGAGCACGAACCCGGGCGTGCCCGAGGCCAGGTCGGCGTGCACGTCGGACACGTCGGCCTCGAACGACAGGCGGGCGGCGAAGTGGGCGGCGGCCACGTCGGCGGCGGCCGGGGGCGTGCTGAGCACGGCGGAGGTGGTGACTGCGGTGGACATGCGCGGCTCCTTCTGGTCGATCGCTGACTCCATCCTGTCGAGCAGGCGGGACGCTCAGAAGTGGCGAGAACGCCGCTGTCCGCTAAGATCTCGCCATGCGTACGCCGGTGGCACTGGAGACCCGCACCCGGCACCGGATCGCGGTGCTGGCCTTCGCCGGGATGGCGCCCTTCGAGCTGGGCTGCGTCGTGGAGGTGTTCGGCCTGCCCCGCCCCGAACTCGACCTCGCCTGGTACGAGCTCGACGTCTGCGCCGAGTCCCCGGAGCCGCTGCCGGCCGTCGGCGGCTTCTCGATCACCGCCCGGCACGGCCTAGATGTGCTGGCCGCCGCCGACACCGTGATCGTGCCCGGGGTCGCGGACGTGCGCGCCGAGGTCTCCCCCGCGCTGGTCGAGGCGCTGCGCGCGGCTGCGGCCCGGGGCGCGCGGATGGTCTCCATCTGCTCCGGCGCGTTCGCGCTGGCCGCGGCGGGCCTGCTGGACGGCCGCGCGGCCACCACGCACTGGAAGTACGCCCCGCTGCTGCGCGAGCGGCACCCGCTGGTCGAGGTCACCCCTGACGTGCTCTACGTCGACACCGGCCAGGTGATCACCAGCGCGGGCAGCGCGGCGGGCCTCGACCTGTGCCTGCACCTGGTGCGCCGCGACCACGGGGCGCAGATCGCCAACACGGTGGCCCGGCGGCTGGTGCTGCCGCCGCACCGCGACGGCGGGCAGGCGCAGTTCATCGAGCTGCCGGTGCGCGACGTGATCGACGACGACGGGGTGGCCCGCGCCATGGCCTGGGCGCTGGACCACCTGACCGAGCCGCTCACGGTGAACCTGCTGGCCGCGCACGCGCGCATGTCGCCGCGCAGCTTCCTGCGCCACTTCGCCCGGCACACCGGCACCAGCCCGATCCGCTGGCTCATCGACCAGCGGGTGGCGGCGAGCCTGCCCCTGCTGGAGACCTCGGACTCCCCCGTCGAGCAGGTCGCCGCCGCCGTGGGGTTCGACTCACCGGCCACCTTCCGACACCACTTCAGCCGGTGCATGCGCACCTCGCCGTCGTCGTACCGGCGGACCTTCCGCGGCCGCTGACGTCCTCGCAGCCAGGCGTGGTCCGGAGGTTAAAAAGGTGCCCTTCCTCTACATATAGCGATAAGAAGGTGCCCTTCCTTGCTTCACAGGGGGGTGCGGGAGAACTCGACGGTGGACTGGAGGCGGCGGGCTTCGGCCAGGTAGGCGTCGGACAGGCCGAAGCGCTCGTCGCCGCGGTGGAGTTCGCCGAGGCGGCGGGCGGTCTGCGCCTGGGCGCGGCGGTCGCCGATCCGCTCGAAGATCTCCAGGGCCTGGGTGAGCCGCTGCACCGCGACCTCGGGCGCCTCCAGCTCGGCCAGGTCGGTCAGGCAGTACGCCTCGCAGTGCGCGTCGCCGAGCACCGCGAACCGGTCCAGCGCCGCGATCAGGTCGGCCCGCGCGTGGGCGGGATCGCCGCTGCGCAGCCGGACCAGGCCCAGCTGGCGGGTCAGCAGCGCGGCCCGGTGCCCGTCGCCGATCTCCTCGGCGATGGCCAGCCCGGCGGTGAAGTCGCGGTACGCCTCGGCGAGGTCGCCCTTGGCCAGCCACACCATGCCCAGGGCCCCGCGCGAGTACGCCTCCCCGTGCCGGTGCCCGAGCAGCCGGTAGGCCTCCAGCGCCTGCCGGTAGCAGTCCAGCGCCTCGTCGTGCTCGGACCGGATGCGGTGCCCGGTGCCCAGCCCGGCCAGTGCCGCGGCCTGCCCGCACAGGTTGCCCAGCCGGGCGAACAGCAGCCGGGACCGGCTGAACGCCTCCGACGCCTCCTCGTAGTGGTCCCGGTAGAGGTGCAGCTGCCCCAGCCCGCGCAGGGTCACCGCCTCGCCGAGCAGGTTGCCCTGCGCCCGGCAGGCCGACAGCGCGGTGCGGTGCGTCTGCTCCCACTCGGCGGTGTGCCCGCCCATGTCGCACCAGGCCACCATGGCGTGGGCCAGCTCCCAGGCCAGATCGGACAGCCCGTTGGCCGCGGCCGCCTCGACCGCGCCGAGCAGCGCCTCCCGTTCGGTCGCGAACCAGCGCACCGGATCGTGGCACAACTCCGCCGCGCCGGGCACCGGCCAGCGCGCCGCGACGGTGACGCCGGGGCCGAACACCTGCGGCGGCAGGCCGGTGGCGGCGCGTTCGGCCAGGGCCAGGTAGCCGCCGAGCGCGCGGGTCAGGGCCGCGCCGATCGCCTCCCCCGGCAGGTCCGGGGCCAGCAGCCCGACCAGCACCGGCAGCCCGTAGCGCGGCTGGTCCAGCTCGTCGGTGCCGGTGGGCCGCAGCAGCCGGGCCCGGTCGAGCGCGTCGAGCACCTCCGTCGCGTCAGGCCGGTCCAGCAGCGCGGCCGGCACCCACGCCGGGGTCGCGGCGATGCCCAGCTGGGCCAGGCCCCGCAGCACCAGCGCGGCCGCGCCGTCCAACCGGGCGCCCAGCACCGCCGGGCCCTCCTGCTCGACCAGCAGCGTCCGGTGCAGGCGGCGCAGCGGCTCGCCCGGCTCCACGCCCAGCTCCTCGGTGAGCGTGCGGCGCGCGGTGGCGTACGCCGACAGCGCCTCGGCCCGGTGCCCCGCGTCCCGCAACGCGGTCACGAGCAGCAACCACGCCTCCTCCCGCAGCGGCTCCTCGGCGACCAGCCGGCGCAGCTCGTCGACGGCCGCCGCCGGCTGCCCGGCCTCGATGCGCAGCCGGGCCCGGGTCTGCCGGACCGACCGCCGGCGCTCCACCAGCCGGTCGATCTCCGCGCGCCACAGCGGCGACGCGGGCAGGTTCTCCACCGGCTCGCCGCGCCACAGGTCCAGGGCCGCGTCGAGGCTGGCCGGGTCGCCGCCGCGCGCATACTCCTCGAAGCGCAGCAGGTCCAGCTCGGCGCAGTCCAGCTCCAGCCGGTATCCCGGCGCCTGGCGGCGCAGCCGGTCCTCACCCAGCCGGGTGCGCAGCGCGCTGACGTAGGTCTGGACGTTGGCCAGCGCGGACCGGGGCGGGTCCTCGCCCCACAGCACCTCGATCAGCTGGTCCACCGACACGGTGCGGCCGTGGTTGAGCGCCAGGGTGGCCAGCAGCTGCCGCGGCTTCACGCCGCCCACGGGTGCGTCGGCGCCGCCCAGGGTCAACTCGAAGGAGCCCAGGATGCGCAGTTCCAGCCGGTCCGACATCGTCCAACCACCCACACGATCCGTGATCGATCGCCTGAGCCTACGCGTGCTCGACTGATCGGACCAGAGCACTGAGCTGAACGGCTGTAGTGGTTCTGGAGAAACGTTGGAGCGCTTGTCGCGACGCTGTGGTCACCCCGCGCAGTATCGGGCTTCCTGTTCCACCACCCCACGGAAAGGAACCGTCCATATGCGACCCATGAAGCTGCTGTCCGGCATCGCCGCGCTGATCCTCGGCGTGGCGGGCTCGGTCCTGCTCGGCAGCCCGGCCCACGCCGCGCCCGCCTTCCAGCTGCCCTTCCCCTGCGGCCAGACGTGGAACGGCAACAGCAGCAACAGCAGCGCCCACGTCTCCTGGGAGATCGACTTCAACCGCGGCTCCACCGCCACCGCCGACCTCGGTGACACCGTGGTCGCCGCCGCCGCGGGCACCGTCGAGGTCTCCGCCCACCAGGGCTCCGTCAACGGCTACGGCAACCTGATCGTCATCGACCACGGCGGCGGCTACTTCACCTACTACGCCCACCTCGACACCCGCGCCGTCACCGCGGGCCAGGCGGTGCTGCGCGGGCAGGCCATCGGCTCGGTCGGCAACACCAGCAAGCCGGGCAACGGCATCTCGCCGCACCTGCACTACGAGGTGCGCTACCCGGACCGGTCGCAGTCGCACATCATCAAGGCCGTCTTCAACGGCAGCACCTTCGGCTACGGCTCGGCCAACGTGACCAGCAACAACTGCGCCACCTCATACGACCCGGCGGCCGAGTGCGGCAGCGGGTTCCAGATCATCGACTCGGTGAAGCTGGGCACGGCGGGCACCACCAACCTGCTGTGGAAGGGCTCCACCGGCCAGAACTGCGTCATCACCCTCAAGATGGCCAGCGTCGGCACCCCGACGACCACGAGCGCGTTCCTGGAACCGCAGGGGTCGAGCAGAACCACCGACTCCGGCAGCTTCTCCTACTACGCCGGGCCGGTCATCCGCACCGCGCCAGGCTGCGTGAAGTGGGGCGGCAGCGCCGGCGGCACCAGCTACACCTCTGGTTTCGAACACTGCGCCTGACCCTGCGCCCCCCGCACGCACCTCACCCGATAGGAGAACCGATGCACCTCAAGCGTGTCCTGGGCCTGGCCCTGGCCGCCGTGACCGTAGGCGCGGCCGTCCTGGTCGAAGCCTCCCCGGCGCTGGCCGCCCCGACCTTCAAGGTCCCCTTCCCCTGCAACCAGGTGTGGTCGGGGCAGACCCGCACGAACCACAGCCCTGCCAACGCCATCGACTTCAACCGCACCGACGACACGGGCGACCCCGTCGTCGCCAGCGCGCCCGGCACGGTCGACGTGGTCACCAATCTCGGTGACACCAGCTACGGCAAGTACGTGCGGATCAACCACGGCAGCGGGTACACCACGTACTACGCGCACCTGAACTCCTTCGCGGTGTCCGTCGGCCAGACCGTGAAGTACGGCACCGTGATCGGATACGTCGGCACCACCGGCGGGTCGACCGGCCCGCACCTGCACTACGAGCAGCGCTCCGGCGGCTCCGCCATTCAGGTCAAGTTCAACGGCGTGACCGCGCTCTACTGGGGCACCAAGAACTACACCAGCGACAACGGCTGCGGTGGTGGGGCGGCGCAGGGCACCGTCAACACCGCGGGCTCGCCGCTGACCGTGCGCTCCGGCCCCGGCACCGGCTACTCCTCGGTCGGCACCGTGAACGACGGCGCGACCGTGGCCATCCAGTGCCAGACCACCGGCACCACGGTCACCGGAACGTACGGCACCAGCAACATCTGGGACCGGATCGGCTCCGGCCGCTTCATCTCCGACGCCTACGTCTACACGGGCTACGACGGCTTCATCCCCGGCGTCCCCCGCTGCTGAGAACAAAGGAAGGGCACCTTCTTAACGCTCCGCGTTGTAGAAGGTGCCCTTCTTAACGCCTGACCGGCTTTGAGCTGCGGTCGAAGACCGCTGCGGGTAGGGCGCCGCGCGTCAGCCCCGTAGGGCCCGGACGAGGAGGCGGGCGCGGCGGTGGACCGGGACGACGGCGCGGCGCGTGAACACGTCGTGGCCGGCGTGCTCGATCTCGTCGAGGATCGCGCCGTAGAGCAGGTAGGCCGCGCGGACGCAGGTGCGGGACTTGCCGGGCAGCAGGTCGAGGCCGGGCCGGGCGGCGGCGTAGTGGCCGCGGGCGCGACTGATCTCGTAGGCGACCAGGCTCCTGAGTCGCGGGGTGGCCCGGCGCCGCGCGGCGGCGGTGCGCAGGTCGGCGACGGTGACGCCGAACCGGGCCAGGTCGTCCTGGGGCAGGTAGACGCGGTCGCGGGCGAGGTCCTCGGCGACGTCGCGCAGGAAGTTGGTCAGCTGGAACGCCAGACCGAGCTGCCGCGCGGGCTCCCGTGCCGCGACGGCGTCGGCGGGGCCCAGGATCGGCAGCATCAGGGTGCCGATCACCGCCGCCGAACCCTCCATGTACGACAGCAGCGCCGGGTAGTCGGCGTAGCGGCGCACGGTCAGGTCCATCGCCATGCTGTCGAGGAACGCCGCGAAGTCGGCCGGGTCCAGCTCGAACACCTCGGCGGTGTGCAGCACGGCGGGCAGCAGCGGATCATCCACTGGCTCGCCGCGTTGCCCGGCCAGGAAGCGCCCGGACCAGTCGCGCAGCCGCCGGGCGCGGTCCTCAGGGGTGCCCGTGTCGGTGCGGTCGACGATCTCGTCGGCATACCGGGCGAAGCCGTACAGCGCGTGCACGTGGGGGCGCTTCCAGGCGGGCAGCAGCCGGGTGGCGAGGTAGTAGCTGCGGCCGTGCCGGCGGTGCAGGTCCCGGCAGTGGCGATATGCCGGGGCGAGCTCGGCGGCGATCGGGGCGGTGTCGGCACGACCGCTCGCCACACCCGCCTGCCACACCGCCGCTGCTCCCCCACACCCCTGCCGCCCGCGCATCCGCCCAGGCCACCGCAGATCCTAGGCCCGTAACGCCCCCACCCTGCCACCGGGCGGCCAGGGGCGTCAGGAAGGGCACCTTCCATAACGCGGAGCGTCACGAAGGTGCCCTTCCTTCACCTCAGGTCAGGAGGGGTAGACCTCCAGTTCCCAGAGCGAGTAGCCCCAGGCGGTGGCCCGGGTGGTGCCGTTGATGCGCAGGTAGCGGCCGCTGCCGGTGAGGCCGGTCAGGTCGTCGACGCCGCCGTCGCCACCGGTGACGGACCGGATGGTGGTCCAGGTGGTGCCGTCGGGCGAGGTCTGCACCTGGTACGCCGACCCGTACGCGCCCTCCCAGGTGAGCTTCACCCGGGAGATGCCGTACGTCTGGCCGAGGTCGACGCGGATCCACTGCGGGTCCGCGAACGCGCTCGACCAGCGGGTGGCGGTCGCGTTGCCGTCGACCGCCGCCGAGCCCGGGTAGGCCGCAGACTCGGTGCTGGAGGTCAACGTCGGCTTGTTCAGGGCCACGTTGGTCGGCTGCGGCGGAGTCGTGCCGCCGCCGTAGACCTCGAACGCGAACAGCGAGTAGCCCCAGGCCGTGGCGCGGGTCGTGCCGTTGACGCGCACGTACCGGCCGGTGCCGGTCAGGCCGGTGAGGTCGTCGACCCCGCCGTCCCCGCCGGTCACGGACCGGATGGTGGTCCAGGTCGTCGCGTCGTTCGAGGTCTGCACCTGGTACGCCGACCCGTAGGCCGCCTCCCAGGTCAGCTTCACCCGGTTGATCGTCTTCGCCGAGCCGAGGTCCACGTAGATCCACTGCGGGTCGCTGAACGCGCTGGCCCAGCGGGTGCCCGCCTGGCCGTCCACCGCGGCCGAGGCCGGGAAGGTCGCGTTCTCGGTGCTGGACGCCACCGCGGGACGGTTCAGCGCCAGGTCACCGCCCGGGTCCGGCGGCTGGGTGCCGCCACCGCCGAAGGTGAACTCGTCGATGTCGAACAGCGAGCCCGCCGCGCCCTTGAACACCAGGTAGAGCGTGTTCGTGCCGCTCGGTGGGGTGATCGTGCCGCTGACCGTGACCCAGTTGGCCCAGCCCCCGGTCGGCGCGACCGTCAGCGTGCCCGCGAGCGGACCCGTGGTCGAACCGGCCCGGAACTCGATGGTGCCGCCCGCCCCGGCCGAGGCGACCCGCGCCGAGACGGTGCTGACCCCGGCCAGGTGGTACGGCGTGAACGACAGCCAGTCCCCGTTGTCGATGTAGCCGACCGCGGAGCCGCCGTTGGCCCCGGCGTTCGCGCTGGGCTGGATGCCCTGGCTCGCGCCGAAGTGCTCGGCCTGGCGCACCCGCGGCTGCGCCACGTTGGTGGCGTGGGTGGTCAGCGCGGGCTGGCCGTTCGCGCCGTTGTCGGTGTACTCCGCGTCGAACACCCCGAAGATGTTCGCCGCGGTGTCGTGCTCACCGTCCTGCGTGGTCTGGATCGTTCCTGAGCAGCCGTTCTTGCTGGTGACCGGGTGACCGTGGGTGTCGTGGCCGAGGATGTAGCTGACCTTGACCCGGCTGCAGTCGATGGTCGCGTCCTCGGCGTCGGTGACCGTCACCGAGTAGCTGACCAGGTCGCCGAAGCTGAACACCTGCCCGTCGGCGGGCGTCGTCAGCGTCACGACCGGGGCGGAGTTGCCCACGGTGATGACGACGCTGGCGTTGCCCGACTTGCCCGTGCTGTCGGTCACGGTCAGCGTCGCGGTGCGCTGGCCGACCGTGGTGTACGTGAAGCTCGGGTTCGCCGCGGTCGAGTCGACCGTGCCGTTGGTGTCGAAGTCCCACGCGTACGTGAACGGGTTGCCGTCCGGGTCGTAGGTGCCCGCCGAGGAGAACGTCACCGCGAGCGGGGCTCCGCCCGAGGTGCGGTTGGCGGCGGCCACGGCGACCGGCGGGCGGCCCTGGCGGGCGTACTCGATGCGGTAGAGCGCCGAGTTGGCGTCGCCGCCGAACCACGAGGTGCCGTAGTCCAGCACGTACAGCGCGCCGTCGGGGCCGAACTCCATGTCCATGACCTGGGTGCCGGTCCACGGGAACGGGTTGATCTTCAGGTGGTTGCCGGCGCTGTCGATCACGAAGTTCTTGATCCATCGGCCGCCGAACTCCCCGTGGAAGTACGTGCCGTTGTAGTAGGCCGGGAACGCCACGGGCGAGGTGTTGTTCGGGTCGTACCGGTAGACCGGCCCGCCCATCGGCGCCATGCCGCCGCCGCCCATGTCGGCCGGGGTGCTGCCGTTGTACGGCACCCACGCGGGCTTGAGCGGGGGCAGCTGGGTGATGCCGGTGTTGTTCGGCGAGTTGTTGACCGGCCCGCCCGCGCAGTTGTACTTCGGCAGCGACGGACCCGACGGGAACGTGTACTCGTTGTACGCGTCGCCGAAGCTGGAGCAGTACGGCCAGCCGTAGAAGCCCGGCGAGGTGATCCGGGCGATCTCGACCTGTCCGGCGGGGCCGCGGTTCGGGTCGGCGGTGCCCGCGTCGGGGCCGTAGTCGCCGAGGTAGACGACGCCGTTGGCCTTGTCCACACTCATCCGGAACGGGTTGCGGAAGCCCATGGCGTACACCTCGGGCCGGGTGTTGGCCGTGCCCGGCGCGAACATGTTGCCCGCCGGGATGGTGTAGCCGCCCGCCGCGGACGGCTTGATGCGCAGCACCTTGCCCCGCAGGTCGTTGCTGTTGGCCGCGGTGCGCTGCGCGTCGTAGGCCGGGTTGCGGTCGGTGCGCTCGTCCAGCGGCGAGAAGCCCGCCGAGTCGAACGGGTTCGAGTCGTCCCCGGTGGACAGGTACAGGTTGCCCTGGGCGTCGAAGTCGATGTCACCGCCGACGTGGCAGCACATGCCGCGGCTGGTCGGCACGTCCAGCACGGTCACCTGGCTGGCCGGGTCGATGGTGTTGTCGGCCCGCACGGTGAACCGGGCCAGCCGGTTCACCCCGTTGAACGGCGCGAACTGCGCCGCCGTGCCGGTGGACGGGGCGTCCCCGGCGGGCGTGGACAGCGGTGGCGCGTAGTACAGGTACACCCACCGGTTCACGGCGAAGTTCGGGTCCGCCTTGACGCTCTGCAGGCCCTCCTCGTCGTGGGAGTACACGGCCAGCGTCAGCGCGACCTTGGTGTTGCCGTTGACGTCGGTGTGCCGGACCACGCCGTCGCGGGAGGTGTGCAGCACCCCGCGGTCGGGCAGCACGGTCAGGCCCATCGGCTCGCCCGTCTCGGCGACCCCCTTGGCCAGCGTGACCTGGTTGAAGTTGCTGCTCACGGTCGCCGTGCAGTCGGCCGCCACGGCGCCCGCCGCGGTGCGGATGCCGCCGAGCAGGTGCGCCCGGAAGTTCGCCTCCGCGTAGCTCTCCTGGGTGTGGCCGCCGCCGGTGTACCAGGCCCGGCCGCCGTCGTAGTTCTGGCACCACGCGATCGGGTGGTCGACGCCCATCGTGCCGCCGCTGTACGACGTCTCGTCGAGGGTCGCCAGCACGTGCGCCTTGCCGCGCACGTTGGACTGGTAGGCGTACCACTCGTCGAACCGGTTCCAGCGCTCGGGCAGCGAGACCGTCGACGGGTGGACGTGGTCGGCCACCTTCACGGTCGCGTTCGCGGGCGCGGGGTGGTTCGCGAAGTAGGCGCCGACCAGGTTGCCGTACCACGGCCAGGTGTACTCGGTGTCGGAGGCGGCGTGGACGCCGACATAGCCGCCGCCGGCCCGGATGTAGCGCTCGAACGCCGACTGCTGCGTCGCGTCGAGCACGTCGCCGGTGGTGGACAGCCAGATCACGGCCTTGAAGCGGGCCAGGTTGGCGTCGTTGAACTGGGCCGCGTCCTCGGTCGCCTCGACCGCGAAGTTGTTCGCGGTGCCCAGGGCCTGGACGGCGGCGATGCCGGCCGGGATCGAATCGTGCCGGAAGCCTGCGGTCTTGGAGAAGACCAGCACGGTGAAGTCCGGTGCGGCACTCGCGGTGCCGGGCCAGGCGGCGGCCGCGGTGACGGCGAGCGCTGTGGACAGCAGCACGCCGAGCAGCCTTCGTCGCCTAGAATGGCGGACGGTGGGCATGGCTTTCCTTCCTGTGCAGACGGAAGGGGCCGTGCGCCGATCACGTCCCCCGGGGGCGAACACGGGGGTCCGTGCTCGGAGGAACTCACCCGTTGCGAGGCGGGTGCGGTGCGCTTGCTGGCTGTGCAGTTGTGCGGTGGTGCGGCCGTGCCGCGGCGCCGGGCTTGGCGCCGGTGGCACGGGTGGAACGGGCCCGCCGGCCGTCACGTGGGAGCAGCGGCCGGCGGGGGCCGAGGCTCAGTCCGAGCTGAAAGCCGCGTCGAACGAGGCGGTGGGCGGGTCGAACAGCAGGCCGCGCACGAACTCCAGCGCCTGGGGAGCTCCCACGAGCCGGTCCATGCCCGCGTCCTCCCACTCGATGGAGATCGGGCCGGTGTAGCCGATCGAGTTGAGCGCCCGGAAGCAGTCCTCCCACGGCACGTCGCCGTGGCCGGTGGACACGAAGTCCCAGCCCCGGCGCAGGTCCGCCCACGGCAGGTGGGAGGACAGGATGCCGCGGCGGCCGTCGCCCATGCGCACCTTCGTGTCCTTGCAGTCCACGTGGTAGATGCGCTCGGCGAAGTCGAGGATGAAACCGACCGGGTCGCAGCCCTGCCACACCATGTGCGACGGGTCCCAGTTCAGGCCGAACGCGGGCCGGTTGCCCAGCGCGTCCAAGGTGCGGCGGGTGGTGTGGTAGTCGTACGCGATCTCGCTGGGGTGCACCTCGTGCGCGAAGCGCACGCCGACCTCGTCGTAGACGTCGAGGATCGGGTGCCAGCGCCGGGCGAACTCCTCGTACCCGGCGTCGATCATCGACTGAGGGACCGGCGGGAACATGGCCACGAAGTGCCAGATCGGCGAGCCGGTGAAACCGACGACGACGTCCACGCCGAGCTTGGCCGCGGCGCGGGCGGTGTCGGCCATCTCGGCGGCGGCACGCTGCCGTACGCCCTCCGGCTCGCCGTCGCCCCAGATGCGGGCGGGCAGGATGCCCTTGTGCCGCTCGTCGATCGGGTTGTCGCAGACCGCCTGGCCGACCAGGTGGTTGGAGATCGCGTAGACGCTCAGCCCGTACTTCTCCAGCTGGGCGCGCTTGCGCGGGATGTAGGTCTCGTCCGACAGCGCCTTGTCGACCTCGAAGTGGTCGCCCCAGCAGGCGATCTCGAGGCCGTCGTAGCCCCACTCGGACGCCAGTCGGCAGACCTCCTCGAACGGAAGGTCCGCCCACTGGCCGGTGAACAGGGTGATGGGTCGAGGCATGATGTTCGCTCTCCGATCATGTGCGGGAGTGCCGGTGCGTCGAACGGAAGTCGTTGGGCGAGAGGGCCGGTCGGTCGGCGTCCGACCGGCCCTCCCACGTTCGGTGCCGGTGCGGTCAGGCCGCGACCGGGACGGCGGGCTGCGCCACCTGCGTCCAGGCGGACCCGGACGCGGCGGAACTCTGCACCGCCTCGAGCACCAGCTGCACCCCGAGGGCTTCCTCGAAGGACGGGTGAGGGTCGGTGCCCTCCGCCACGGCCTGCACGAAGTCGCGCATCTGGTGGGTGAAGGAGTGCTCGTAGCCGATGATGTGGCCGGGCGGCCACCAGGCGGACAGGTACGGGTGCTCCGGCTCGGTCACCAGGATCCGGTTGAAGCCCTGCTCCGCGGCCGGCCTGGTCGCGTCGTAGAACTCCAGCTCGTTGAGGCGTTCCAGGTCGAACACCAGCGAGCCCAGCGAGCCGTTGATCTCGACCCGCAGGCCGTTCTTGCGGCCCATGGCGAAGCGGCTGGCCTCGTACGTGGCGATCGCCCCACCGGACAGCCGCGCCGTGAACAGCGCGGCGTCGTCGACGGTCACCTGGCCGAAGGCCTGGCCGTTGCCGGCCGAGGTGGCGGCCAGGCCGCTCGTCTCGCCCGGGATCGGCCGCTCCTTGATGAACGTCTCGGTGAGCGCGCTCACCCCGGTGATCTGCTGGCCCGTGACGTACTGGGTCAGGTCGATGATGTGCGCGCCGATGTCGCCGAGCGCGCCGGACCCCGCCCGCTCCTGCTGGAGCCGCCAGACCAGCGGGAACTGTGGATCGGTGATCCAGTCCTGGAGATACACGGCACGCACGTGGCGGATCACCCCGAGCCTGCCGGCGGCGACCATCTGACGCATCAGCGCCGCCGCCGGCACGCGCCGGTAGTTGAACCCGCACAGCGTACGAATACCCGACTCCCGCGCCGCGGCTGCGGCATCGACCATCGCCCGGGCTTCCGCCACGGAGTTCGCCAGCGGTTTCTCGCACATGACGTGCTTGCCCGCGGCGAGCGCGGCGATGGTGATCTCCGCGTGGCTGTCGCCGGGCGTACAGACGTCGATCACGTCGATGTCGTCCCGGGCGATCAGTTCCCGCCAGTCCGTGACGTAGCCGTCCCAGCCGAGCTTGTCAGCCGCCTCGGACACCTTGGCCTCGTCACGGCCGCAGACCGCCGCCATCCGGACCCGCAGGGGCAGGTCGAACGCGCGGTTCACGGTGCGCCACGCCTGTGAGTGCGCGGCGCCCATGAACGCGTAGCCGACCATGCCGACCCGCAGTGTCCGCGCTGCGGACAAAGGGGGGCGAGTCTTGTTGTCGTTTGTGGACACGGGGTGGGCTCCTCCGTTACCGAGCCCGCTGGTGCGGGCGAACCATGTCGGGCTTAGAAACCGAGCTTCAGGTACGTGCTCGCGTTCTCTTTCGTGATCGTCTCGGAAGCCAGGATGACCTCCTTGGGCACCTGCAGCTCGACCAGGTCGGACATGCCCCGGCCCTGGGCGATCAGGCGGGCCAGCGAGATCGCCGACGACGCCATGGACGGGCTGTAGGTGACCGTCGCCTTGAGCACGGTCTTGTCGGCGGCGATGTCCTCGATGGCCTTCTTCGAGCCGGCGCCGCCGACCATGAAGAACTCGCTGCGGTTGGCCGCCGTGATCGCGGCCAGCACGCCGATGCCCTGGTCGTCGTCGTGGTTCCACACGGCGTCGATCTTCGGCAGCGCCTGCAGCAGGTTCTGGGCCTCCTTCTGGCCGGAGTCGGCGGTGAAACGCGCCGCACGACGGTTGGCCACCGTGAAGCCGTAGGTGGCCAGCGCGGCCTTGAAGCCCGCGCTGCGCTCCTGGGTCAGCTCCAGCTCGTCCATGCCGGCGATCTCGCCGATGATCGGGCTGGCCACGTTCTTGGCCTTGAGCGCCTTGCCGATGTAGTGGCCGGCGGCCACGCCCATGCCGTAGTTGTCACCCTTGATCTGCAGGCGGTACGCCAGCGCGTCGGGGAAGGCGCGGTCGAGGTTCACGACCGGGATGCCCGCCTCCATCGCCTTGAGGCCGAACGCGTTGAGCTCCTTGCCGTCGTGCGGCAGCAGCACGATCACGTCGGGCTTCTCGGCGATCAGGGTGTCCAGCGCGGCGCGCTGGGCGGCGGCGTCCTTGCCCGCCTCGACCTGCTTGAAGGTGACGTCCTTGTACGCCCCGGCCTGCGCCTTGGCGTTGTTGGTGATCGCCGCGATCCAGCCGTGGTCGGCGGCCGGGGCGGAGAAGCCGATCGTGACCGCCTTGCCGGCGGCGGTGTTCGGGTTTTCGGTGTCGGCGCCCTTGGTCTGCGCCGGGGTCGGCGTCTGCTCGTTGCTGGTGCAGGCGGTGAGCAGAGCGCCGGCGGCGATCGCCGTGCCACCGAAGAGAAGCCGGCGGCGGGACGTGTCCGGAATCGGGTTGGTCATCACGACCTCCTGGTCGTCGCGAGGGTGCATTCGGTCCGGCGACCGTCGCGTTCGACGGTCGCCCCAGGTGGAGCGGGCTGTGCGGTGATGGAACCTTTTACACAGGGAGCGGTCAGGTCTGCGGTTTCGCCCGGGTGAGACCGTGCCTTCGGGCGAACTGCGTGATGGACGAGAACCGCACCTGCTGGAGAAGGACCGCGACCACGATGATCGCGCCCTTGACCATGTTCTGGACCTCGGTGGGCAGGTTGGCGATGGCGAACAGGTTGGTGATCGCGGAGAACACGATCACGCCGAACAGCGAGCCGACGATGGTGCCGCGGCCGCCGGACAGCAGCGTGCCGCCGATGATCGCGGCCGCGATCGCGTCGAGTTCGTAGAGTTCGGCCGCGGCCGCCTGGGACGAGGTGGCGAGCGAGGTGAGCATGATCGCGGCGATGCCGCAGCACAGGCCCGAGAGCGCGTACAGCAGCATGGTGTGGCCGCGGACGTTGATGCCGGCCAGGCGGGCCGCCTCGGCGTTGCCGCCGATGGCGACGGTGCGCCGGCCGAAGGTGGTGCGGTTGAGCAGCACCCACCCGAGCCCGGCGACCACCAGCAGGATGATGACCAGCAGCGGGATGCCGCCGATCCGGGTGGTGGCGAGGCTGTTGATGAACTGGTCGGCGGAGATCTGGGTCTGCTTGCCGGAGATCTGCGCGGCCAGACCGCGCGCCGCGACCAGCATCGCCAGGGTGGCGATGAAGGGCACCAGCCGGCCGTACGCGATGAGCGCGCCGTTGACCAGGCCCGCGCCGATGCCGACGGCGACCGCGGTGAAGATCATGCCGACCGGGCCGAAGCTCTGCGTGGCCAGGGTGGTGGCCCACACCCCCGACAGCGCGATCAGCGCGCCGACGGACAGGTCGATGCCGCCACCGATGATCACGAAGGTCATGCCGACGGTGACCACGCCGATCGCGGCCGCCTGGGTCAGGATGACCATGATGTTGTTGACGACCCAGTCCGCGTCGCTGTAGAGGTCGGGCCGGATGTACGCGCCGATCGCGAACAGCGCCAGCAGCACCCCGACCAGGCCCAGGTTGCGCCGCAACGGCTCCTGCGCCTCGTCCTTCCACCAGCTCGTCCCACCGACGGCCGGAGCATGGGGCGCGGGACCTGCCACCTCTTGCTCCACCTTCTGTTCGCTGGACACGCTCATGCCCTCTCCTCGCTTCGCTCGTCGGCGGCATGAATGCCGAGCCCACTGGTTCGCTCGCGTTGCTCGCTCACGCGGCCACCTCTTCAGTCGTCGCGGCGGTCAGCGATCCCGCCATCACCAGATCGAGTACGTCCTCTTCACTGAGCTCGGTCGCGGGTGCGGTGCGCACCACCCGGCCCTCGCGCATGACCAGCACCCGGTCGGACAGCCCGAGCACCTCCGGCACCTCGCTGGAGACCAGCAGCACCCCGACGCCGTTCGCGGCGAGGTCGCGGATCACCTGGTAGAGCTCCGCCCGCGCGCCCACGTCCACGCCCCGGGTCGGCTCGTCGAGCAGCAGCAGCCGGGTGCCGCCCAGCAGCCACCGGCCGACGACCACCTTCTGCTGGTTGCCGCCCGACAGCGTGCGCACGGCCCGGCGCACGTCGCGGGGGCGCAGTTCCAGCTGGTTCGCGACCCGCATGGCCTCGGCCTGCTCCTTGCCGGTGTCGGTGAACCCGGCCGTCGCGTACGAGCTGAAGTTGGTCAGCGTCATGTTGCGGTAGATCGGCTGGCCGAGCAGCAGCGCCTGGCTCTTGCGCTCCTCCGGGGCCATGCCCAGGCCCGCCCGCACCGCCGCGGCGACGTTGCCCGGCGGCAGCCCGCGCCCGTCCATGACCACCGTGCCGGCCTCGGCCTGGCGTGCGCCGAACACGGTCTCCAGCAGCTCCGAACGGCCCGAGCCGACCAGGCCCGCGATGCCGACGATCTCGCCGGAGTGCACGTCGAGGTCGACCCCGGTGAACTCCCCGGAGCGGCCCAGCCCGCGCACCTCCAGCAGCTTCTCGCCCGGCTCGGTGTCCGGCCGCGGCGGGAAGACGTACTCGATGGAGCGGCCCGTCATCCGGCTCACCAGGTCGCGCGTCGGCGTGGTGCGGGCCGGCAGGTTGACCGCCGAGGTGCGCCCGTCCTTGAGCACGGTGACCCGGTCACCGATCTCGCGGATCTCCTCCAGCCGGTGCGAGATGTAGACCACGGCGATGCCCTGCGCGGTCAGCTCCCGGATGATCCGGAACAGGTTGCCGACCTCGTCGTGCGCCAGGACCGCGCTGGGCTCGTCCATGATGATCAGCTTGGCCGAGTGCGAGAGCGCGCGGGCCATGCTGACGATCTGCTTGCCCGCCGCGGGCAGGGACTTGACCAGCCGGTGCGCCGGAATCTCGCCGTGGCCGAGCCGGCCCAGCAGCTCCCGGGCCTGGCGCGCGGCCTGTCCCCTGTGCACGAAGCCCAGGCTGCGCGGCTCGTGGCCGAGGTAGATGTTCTCCGCCACCGACAGGTAGTCGACCAGGTCGAGCTCCTGGTAGATGGTGGCGATGCCCGCCTTCATGGCGGCCTGCGGTCCACTGAACGCGACCTGCTCGCCCAGCCACTGCACGTCGCCCTCATCGGGGCGGTGCACCCCGGCCAGCACCTTGATCAGCGTGGACTTGCCGGCGCCGTTCTGCCCCAGCAGGCAGTGCACCTCGCCCGCGCGGACCTCCAGCTCGACGCCGTCGAGGGCGCGTACGCCGGGGAAGGTCTTGACCACACCGGACAGCCGCAGCACCACCTCGCCCGCGCCCGCCTCGGCCGCCGCAACCGGCTGCTCGCTCATGCTCGACTCCTCGCTCATGCCCGCTCCTCGCTGCGCTCGTCGACGGCATGAGCCGCCCTGAGCCTCCGGATTCGCTCGCTCATGCCCGCTCATGCCCGCTCCTCGCTGCGCTCGTCGACGGCATGAGCCGCCCTGAGCCCCGGGATTCGCTCGCTTCGCTCGCTCATGCTTGCTCGAAGGCGATCTCACTGGCCAGCACCGCGGCACCGGCCACGCCGGCGCGGGGACCCAGCTCGGACAGCACCAGTGGCAGGTTCCCGGTGGCCAGCGGCAGCGACCGCCGGTAGACCACGCTGCGGATCTCGGCGAGCATGATGTGGCCCAGCTGGGCCAGCCCGCCGCCGATGACGATCATCGAAGGGTTCACGAAGCTGACCAGCCCGGCCAGCACGGTGCCGATGCGTCGGCCGCCGTCGCGGATCAGCTGCACGCAGACCACATCACCTTCGACCGCGGCGATCGCGACGTCCATCGCGGTGACCACGCCGTTGGTGGCCAGCCGCTCGGCCAGCGCGGGCGAGGTGCCCGAGCGGGCCGCGGCGGTGGCCTCGCGGGCCAGCGCGGCGCCACTGAAGACCGCCTCCAGGCAGCCGATGTTGCCGCACGAGCAGACCGGACCGTGGCTGTCGACCTGGATGTGGCCGATGTCGCCGGCGCAGCCGTCGGTGCCCCGGTAGACCTCGCCGCCGAGGAAGACGCCGCAGCCGATGCCGGTGCCGATCTTCACGAAGAGGAAGTTGTCGACGGAGTGCGCCACGCCCGCGTTGCGCTCGCCCACCGCCATGATGTTCACGTCGTTGTCCACCACGGCCGGGCATCCGTGTTCCCGCGTGAGCAGCTCGCGCACGGGGAAGCGGTCCCAGCCGGGCATTATGGGCGGGGAGACGGGCACGCCGTCACGGAAGCTGACCGGGCCGGGCACGCCGATGCCGATGCCGTCGAGGTGCGTGAACGCGCCCTCCACCTTGGCCTTGGCCAGCAGCTCGTTGACCCGCTGCAGGGTGACCTTCGGGCCGCTGCGGATGTCGGCCGTCTCGCTGTAGTGCGCGACCGGCTCCAGCCGCCCGTTGGTCACCTCGACGTCGATCGACGTCGCGCCCAGGTCGACACCCGCGAAGCGCATGCCGGGGTTCAGCTCCACCAGCGTCGAGCGGCGACCGCCGCGCGACTCCGCCGGACCCGCCTCGGCGACGTGGCCGCCGGCGACGAGCCGGTCGAGCTCGCCGAGCAGCCGCGGACGCGGGATGTCCAGCCGGTCGGCGAGTTCCGCGCGTGACAGCGCGCCCTCGTCCCGCAGCAGCCGCAGCACTCTGACGTGCAGCGGGTCCCAGAGCGTCCGCGCGAGGCTCATCCGCTCGTTCCTCCGACCTGATAGGACGCCACCGATGTGGTGTGTCGCACAGGTTACGAGCTTTCGACAATCGTGTCCATAGCTTCTCGCTGAATCTGCATAACTTTTGTTTGATCTAGCAGAAGTTGGCCATGACCCTCCAGAACACCCCCTCCCCTAGCGCGCAAGTCTTAAAAAGTCGCGGTCTCATAACGGTCTCCACACCGCGACTCCGCCAGAGTTGCGGACGGCATCCGTGGCGCAGTGGGCCGGCAGGGTGTCGGGGCAGGTCAAGGCTTGTCTGATCACGACTCTGGGGCGGCGGGGCGGTCGGACGCGCGCTGGATCGTCTCGAACCGACCGGCCCGCCGGAACGTCCGCGCCGGGAACGGGGCGGTCAGCGGGCGTCGCCACGCGACAGCTCAGGCCGCGTCGCAACGGCCGGATGGATCCTGTCGCGAGGGTCCGTCCGGCCCCCCGGAAGGCGCCCGGCCGGGCGGGTGAACGGACCCGATTCATGCCGGGCGCGGCGAAAAGTTCGCCGCTTCCCGGCGAAACCCCCTCCACGGGCGGGCCCGCCCCATGATCATCGGTCTTGCCTGGCACCCGTGCGTATCTTGTCCGCGCTTTCGCCCACGTGCCTGGCAAGTCGAACGATCACGGAGCGGAGCGGAGCGCCGCCGGGGCGGCGGGGCGGCGGCGGCCGGGGCGGGCGTCAGGAGCGGGGTGGGCGCTGCTCCTGCCAGCGTTGCAGTGCGGTGCCGACCTGCTCCTCCACGAAGCGGAAGAAGTCGCGCATGTCGGTCATGCGCTCGCCGGCCAGCGTCCGGGCGCCGCCCGCGGCGTCGATGACGACCTCGGCCTCGTCGGAGAACTGGCCGTAGAAGCCGCGCTTGGCGGTGGTCACGCCGTACCAGGGCTGGTCGGGCAGGCGGTAGCGGTCGCGGCGGGAACCGGGCGCGGGCTCGCGGACGAGGAAGCCCATCTGCATCAGGTAGCGGACCGCGCCGGAGATCGCGGCGGCGCTCACGCCCAGCCGCTCCGCCAGGTCACCGGCGGTGAGCGAGGTCTCCTCGGCGCTCATCATGGTCATCAGCACCCGGGACGGCATTCGAGGGAAGCCCATGTCGGCCAGCATCATGGCCATGTGCTCCACGGACCGGCGCACGCCGTCCTCATCACGCGGTGTCACCGCGTCAACCTTGTCGCTCATCAAGGACGATCATAACAAGCTTATGAGTATTCACAATTTTGTGAACGCCGTGCACGTGCACCGTTCCGGCCGCACGTCGCGGTGCCCGCCTCGGCCGCGGGCACCGCGAAGCGTGCGCTAGGAGCCGGCGCCCTTGGCGGTGCCGGTCAGCGCCCCGACGACCCAGCCGACGAACAGCCCGTAGGCCGAACCGGCGGCGGCGCTCTGCAGCGCCCCGACGAAGGTGGGGTTGCTGATGATGAAGGAGGTGATGAAGGCCGCCAGGGCCGATCCGAAGATCAGAGCCGACCAGCCGAGCAGGAAGCCGCCGGCGCCACCGGTGACCGCCTTGCTGACCACGCCGAGGATGAGGGCCACGAAGAGGATCAGCAGGAGCGCGCGCAGGTCGTCGGCGAGCAGCCGGCGCATCGCGCCGCTGGATCCGTCGACGGGACCGAAGGCCCACCGGGGCCAGGTCAGCACACGCAGGAACCAGCCCCACGCATTGTCGGAGCTGGTGTGCCTCGACACCCACTCCACGAAGGGCTGGTTACCGAACAGAAGGACGAGCGCCACGGTTGCGATGATCCCGGCACCTGTCACCGTACGAGTCCGCGCCATGACGAAATGATAGTTTCCCAAGCGCGCATATGTCGATGGGTCATACCGCCGGTAACACCTGTCCGCTCAGCCCGTCGACCGGTCGCCGGGGGCTGTCGCACCTAGACTGACGCCCATGCGCACCGCCCACGTACGCTGCGGCGACGACCTCCGGGAGACCCTCGGGCCGGCCGGTTTCCGCGGAGACTTCGTGCCCTTCACGGACCCGGTGTGCCAGGGCCCGGTCCCCCGCACGGCTGACCCCGCCGAGTTCGACGCCGTGCGCGCGGACTGGCTCGCGCGGGCGTACGACCTCGACGTCGCGCACGTCCGCGAACGCCTGTCGCGGGAGCGCGCCGCACTCGGCACCCTCGACACCTACGACCGCGTGCTGCTGTGGTTCGAGCACGACTGGTTCGACCAGGCGATCCTGATCCGGTTGCTGGCCCTGCTGGCGCACCGGCCCGCGCTGCACGAGCGGCTGCGGCTGCTCTCGATCGACGCGTTCGACGGCGAGGACCCGTTCATCGGGTTGGGGCAGCTGTCCGCGCCGCAGCTGGCGACGCTCGCCGGCCGGGAGCGGCCGGTCAGCCCGGACCAGTTCGGCGCGGCCGAGCGGGCCTGGGCCGCGCTGTCCGCGCCGGACCCGGTCGCGCTGTCCGGGATCGGCGGCGACGCATTGCCCTTCCTGCCCCGGGCGGTGCGCCGGCACCTGGCGGAGCTGCCGTGGACCACCGACGGGCTGTCCCTGTCGGAACGGCTGTGCCTGCGCGCGGTCAGCGCCGGGCCGCTGCCGTTCCCCGCCGTCTTCCAGGCGCACCAGGAGGGCGATCCGCTGCCGTATCTCGGGGACACCATGCTGTTGCCGGTGCTGCGGCGGCTGCACGACGCCGAGCGCCCGGCGCTGGCGCTGCGCGACGGCGGTTACCAGCTCACCGCGTACGGCCAGCGGATCCTGCACGGCGACGCGACCTGGCAGACCTTCCCCCGCTGGGTCGGCGGGGTGCTGCTGCCCGGCTGGCGCTGGGACCCCGACATGGCCCGCCCCGTCCCCTCCTGAACCGCGGGCAGCCCGGTCACGCCGCCAGCGGCGCGGCGGCGAAGGAGACCTTGAAGCGGGCGCACCAGATGGTCACGCTGCGCAGGTCGGTCGGGTCCGCGTTCGCGGGCACGGCGTACACCTGGGTGCCGTGGGTGCCCTTGAGGCGGCCCAGCTCGACATGCCTGCCGTCGTCGAAGACGTGCCAGCCGTCGCGGCCGGGCAGCACCGGCTGATCGGTCAGCCAGACCCGCAGGTCCGGGCCGTCCGATGTGGCCAGGTCGCGCAGGATCACCTGGTAGGCGCCGCCGGGCAGCCGCACCAGCTGCGCCGTTCCGGAGGTGTCGTGCTCGTGGGTGACCAGCTTTCCCTCGGCGACCAGCACGGCGACGGCCGACGGCGAGGGCGCGCCCGCGGCCGGCGAGGAGGCCGGCGACGGCGTCGCGCTCGTGGTCACCACCACCGGGGCGGCGTCGTTGACGGTCTTCGAGGTGAGCAGCTTCCAGGGCTGGAACCAGTACAGGCCGAACGCCAGGCCCACGGCCGCCACCGCGGCCACCGCCCACAGGGCGGGCTTGCGGAACAACCTCGTCATGCCCTGACGCTAAGGCCCGTGGCGGCCCGGTGGGAGCCCACGTTCGCGGATCGTAAGGATCCGATACGGCGGCACTCCGGCCGCCGCCGATGATCACGACGTACGCTCGCGACATGGCCACCAGCGTGCTCGTCGTCGACGACGACCCGACCGTCAGCGACGTGGTACGCCGCTACCTGGAGCACGCCGGGCACCGGGTGGTGCTGGCCGCCGACGGGCAGGCGGCGCTCGACGCGTACGCCCGGGAACGGCCGGATCTGATCATCCTGGACCTGATGCTGCCCGGCGTCGACGGGCTGGAGGTGGCCCGGCGGCTGCGCGCCGAGCCCGGCCCCGGCGTGCCGATCATCATGCTGACCGCGCTCGGCGAGGAGGTCGACCGCATCGTCGGCCTGCAGGTCGGCGCGGACGACTACGTGACCAAACCGTTCTCCCCGCGCGAGCTGGTGCTGCGCGCCCAGTCCGTGCTGCGCCGCACCGGCCCGCAGACCGTGCCGGCCGCCGTGCTGGCCGACGGCGGCCTCGTCGTCGACCCGGTGCGCCGCACCGCCCACCTCGGCGGCCGCGAGCTGGCGCTGACCGTGCGCGAGTTCGACCTGCTGGCGTACCTGATGGCGCATCCGAACGAGGCGCTGCGCCGGGCGCAGCTGCTGGAGTCCGTGTGGGGCTGGACCTTCGGCGACCAGTCCACGGTCACCGTCCACGTGCGACGGCTGCGCGAGAAGATCGAGCCCGACCCCGCCATGCCGCAGCGCATCCACACCGTCTGGGGCGTGGGCTACCGGTACGAACCCGTGCGGGCGGCCGACGGTGCGTGACGTGCTGCTGATCCTGCTCGCCGCACTGGCCGGCGCGGCCGTCGTCTGGCTGCCCGCGGCGCTGCTGCTGCGCCTGCTGCACCGCCGCTCGCTCACCCTGAACGTGTGCGTGCTGCTGGTGGCCACGGTGCTGGCGCTGCTGGCCGGGGTGCTGGCGGTCGCCGAGGGCATGTTCATCTCCCCGCACGACCTGCACGTGCTGCTCGTCGTGGTGCCGCTGTCGGGACTGGTCAGCCTGCTGATCGGCGGCTGGGTGGCGTGGCGGCTGGCCCGCTCGGCGATGTGGGCCGCCGACGCCCGCGAGCGCGAGCGGCAGGTCGAGGCGAGCCGCCGCGACCTGGTCGCCTGGGTGTCGCACGACCTGCGCACCCCGCTGGCCGGCATCCGGGCCATGGCCGAGGCGCTGGAGGACGGAGTGGTCAGCGAGCCCGCCGCCGTGGCCGAGTACCACCGCCGCATCCGCACCGGCACCGACCGGATGGCCGCGCTGGTCGACGACCTGTTCGAGCTGTCCCGGATCAACGCCGGGGCGCTGGCGCTGTCCCCCGTCGACGTGCCGCTGGGCGAGGTGGTCTCCGACGCCGTCGCCGCGGCCGCGCCGGTGGCCGCCACGCGGGGCGTGCGCCTGGTCGCCGACGGCGACTGGCCGGTGGTGCGGGCGGGTGAGCGCGAGCTGTCCCGGATCGTGGCGAACCTGCTGCTCAACGCGGTGCGCTACACCCCGGCCGACGGCACGGTCACGGTCACCGGCGGACGGGACGCCGAAGGCGGCTGGCTGGCCGTCGCCGACACCTGCGGCGGCATCGCCGAGTCGGACCTGCCGCACGTCTTCGACGTCGCGTTCCGCGGCGCCAAGGCGCGCACCCCGGACGCCGACGGCGGGGGCGGGCTGGGGCTGGCCATCGTCGCGGGGCTGGTCGAGGCGCACGGCGGCCGGGTCGGCGTGGCCAACACCGCCGCCGGTTGCCGGTTCGAGGTGCACCTGCCGGCCGCACCCGCCTGACGACGGCAGCCCATCGGCGGCGGGCCCTGTTCGGGTCCGCGAGCCCGGTTCGCGCAGGTCGACACGCCGGCGGTCCCCTGCCGCCGGGCGGGAGCGCCCGACCACGGCAGGACCGACCCGGCCGTTGCCGCGTGCCGCGCACTAAGCTGCCTGCCATGCCTTCGGTTCCCGCTGACCTGGTCCACATCGGCTCCTACACGGCGAAGGCCGGCCCCGAGCTGGCGATCACCGCCTGGCGGCAGGACCCGCAGACCGGTCGGCTGGCACCGGCTCACCCACCCGTCACTGCGGTCGACCCGTCGTGGCTCGCCTGGCACCCCGACGGCACCCACCTCTACGCGGCCTCCGAATCCGCCGCGCAGGTGCTGTCGTACGCCGTGACCGGCGACGGGCTCCGGCTGCTCGGCGCGCAGCCCAGTGGCGGCGCCGACCCCTGCCATCTCGCCGTCGACCCCGGGGGCCGGTTCGTGGTGGCGGCCAACTACAGCGGCGGCTCGGTCAGCGTGTTCGCGATCGGCGACGACGGGGCGCTGCTGCCGTACCACGAGCTGGTGGCGCACGAGGGCAGCGGCCCGGACGCCGAGCGCCAGGAGTCCCCGCACGCGCACATGGCGCTGCTCGCCCCGGACGGGCTGCTGTACGTCACCGACCTGGGCACCGACGAGGTGCGTAGCTACGCCGTCGGGCCCGACGGCCTGGAGCACGTGGCGACCTCCCCGCTGATCCCCGGGATGGGCCCGCGCCACCTGGCGTTCCACCCGTCCGGCGCGGTGTTCGTCGCCGGGGAGCTGGACTCGACCGTGGTCGTCTGCGAGGCGGCCGACGGCCGGCTGCGGCCGGTGTCGTCGGTCGCGGCGACCGTCGGCGAGCCGGGCGAGCGCAACTATCCGAGCCACCTGGAGTGCTCCCCCGACGGGCGGTTCCTCTACCTCGCC
Organism: Catellatospora chokoriensis; assembly: GCF_011297315.1. Taxonomy (NCBI): domain Bacteria; kingdom Bacillati; phylum Actinomycetota; class Actinomycetes; order Micromonosporales; family Micromonosporaceae; genus Catellatospora; species Catellatospora chokoriensis. Next base: position 175,654 of record NZ_JAAOTI010000012.1, on the reverse strand, counting down.
AACCGGGGCGCGGACTGCCTCACCGTGTTCGCGGTGGAGGGCGGCACGCTGCGCCCGGTCGCGGACGTGCCGACCGGCCGCTGGCCGCGGCACTTCGCGCTGATCGGCGACTTCCTCTATGTGGCCGATCAGGACGGTGACACGGTGAGCGTGTTCCGCCGGGATCCGGTCACCGGACTGCCCGAGCCCACCGGCGAGACCGTCGCCGTGCCGAACCCGTCCTGCGTCGTGGCCGCGCCGAGCGGCGTCTGAGCGCGCAGCATCCTCCTGCCCGGCCGGATGCCGACGAATATCCCCAAACACCTCCATACCCTCCCGGGACCGGCCGATACTGGCCACGTAGCAGTCATGATCACGGGAGGCGTACATGATCGGGGCGATCCTCTGGGGCATCATCGGCGGCGCGATCGTCGGCTACCTGGGCCGGCTGCTGCTGCCGGGCCGGCAGAACATCTCCGCGCTGATGACGGTGATCGCCGGCATCCTGGCCGCGACGCTCGGCGGCATCATCGCCACCTGGCTCGGCGTCGGCGAGACCCGAGGCATCGACTGGATCAGGCACATCATCCAGCTGGCCCTGGCCATGTTCTTCGTATGGCTGGCCGCCCGCATGTCGGCCAGACGCCACCCGCAGGCGGTCCAGCCGCGGCAGGCCCCGTGATCCCTTGAGAGCCGGGCGCACGTCCGCTGTGCGCCCGGGTACGAGGGATTAATCAGTACACACTGGACACGGATGTTTACTGACCGTGGCGCTCGGCAATCGGGGCGCCATGGTACTGACCGCATCGCGATACCGCACCGCGACCGGTGCGGGCGTCATCGCCGCACTCATCCTCGTGCTGGTGTTCGGCAGCCCCGTCTACGTCGACTGGGCCAACGACAACGCCGACACCAACACCGCCGGCGGCTGGTTCCTCAAGCTGCTGACGTGGCCTGCCTGGAGCTTCGACGCGGACAGCTCGGTGCAGGACGTGCTCGCCGCCGACCTCAAGGCGATCCTGCTCGTCATCTTCACGGCCGTGTTCCTGGCCCTGTCGACCAATGCTCAGCTGGGACGTGCCCGCGGCACGTTCAGCCAGCTGATGGCCGGCTGGTCCGGGTACATCTTCGCCGGTGCGGTGGCGGGCCTGCTCACCGCCTTCATCCGCTCGGACGCCTCGCTGCTGGGCGCCTTCCAGGCGGCCGGTTCCGGCGCGATCTACGGCCTGTTCGTGGGCTGGATCGTCGGGATCGCCACGCTGGGCCACTCCCGCGGCTCCACCCCCTGATCCGCGACTGTGCCGCCCGGCCTGTTTCTGGGGAATCCGCCCCTCCGCTCCCCCGGAGGCCGCGGGTTCCCCGGAACCGTCTCCGGGCCCCTGCCCGCCGGGTTGACCGGCGGGTAACGTGCGGCGGGTGGAGATGACTTACGACACGACCATGCAGGGCGCGCTGGCCGAGCGCATGGGCATCAAGCTGCTGGAGGCGACCCCGGAACGGCTCGTCGCGACGATGCCGGTGGAGGGCAACACCCAGCCCTTCGGGCTCCTGCACGGCGGCGCGTCCTGCGTGCTCGCGGAGACCCTCGGCTCGATCGGGGCCACGCTGCACGGCTCGACCATCGGGCGGCCGTACGCGGTGGGCGTCGACATCAGCGCCACCCACCACCGAGCCGCCCGCGCCGGCCTGGTCACCGGCGTGGCGACCCCGCTGCACCGCGGCGGCAGCATCGTCACCTACGAAATCGTCATCACCGACGAGGACGACCAGCGCATCTGCACCGCCCGCCTCACCTGCCTCCTCCGCAAGTAAGGAAGGGCACCTTCCCAACCGTATTCGTAGAGGAAGGGCACCTTCTTAACCTCGCACCGGGCTTGGCCCGGCACGGCAGCGCCGTGCCGGCGTCCCGGGCATGTCCGCCCCGGTCAGCGGGGCGGACGGTTAAGAAGGTGCCCTTCCTCTACCTATGGCGATAAGAAGGTGCACTTCCTTTCACCAGGAGGGGCGTTGGAGCAGGCTGACGAACTCGACCAGGAGGCGTTCGCGCAGGCGGGGCGGGGCCGCCGCGAGGACGGCGTTGACGACGGCCATGCGCGGGGCCGCGCCGGGTTCGCCGCCGGTGAGGCCGAAGGTGTCGGCCAGGCCGGCGACCATCTCGGCGGTGAGCTGGTCCGGCGGCAGGTGGGCGGCCATCGCCAGGAGTTCGGCGGGCAGCTCGACCGGGCCGTGGGCGCGGGCGGCGGCGGCCGACTCGGCCAGCGCCGGGCCGAACTGCGGCACCTGCGGCAGCACCGACGCGGTCACGGTCAGGTGGATGCTGGCCGGGATGCCCTGGTACGGCAGCTGCGGCTGGGTGTGCCAGCCCCGCGCGGCCAGCTCGTCGGCCAGCACGAACAGGTCCAGCCCCGGGTCGTCCGAGGTCAGACACACGACCGTGAAGTCGGCCGGGGCGAGCAGCCGCAGCCCGTCCACCTCGGACACCGCCTTGGCCAGCCCGGCGACGGCGTCGCGGGTCTGCCGGGCCAGCTCCAGGTAACCCTCGTCGCCGACGTGGCGCAGCGTGGCGAACGCCGCCGCGATGGGGCCGCCGGACCTCGTCGACGAGATCACCGGGTTGACCATGGTGTAGCCCGGCCAGTCCGCGAAGGCGAAGTACTGCGGGCGGCGCAGGCCCGCGTCGCGGTGCAGCAGCACCGACACACCCTTGGGGGTGTACGCGTACTTGTGCAGGTCGACCGACATGCTCGTCACGCCCGGCAGGCCGAAGTCGAACGCGGGCACCGCGACCCCGACCCGGCGCAGGAACGGCAGCGCCCAGCCGCCGAAGCAGGCGTCCACGTGGCAGCGCACGCCCCGCTCGGCGGCGATCGCCGCGATCTGCTCGACCGGATCGACGACCCCCTGCGCGTACGACGGCGCGGAGCACGCCACCAGCACCGTGTCCGCGGTGATCGCGGCGGCGACCGCGGCCGGGTCCGGCGTGAACGTCTCCGGGTCGACCGGCACCAGGTCCAGCGCCACGCCGAGGTAGTGCGCGGCCTTGGCGAACGCCGCGTGCGCGGTCGACGGGGCGACCAGGCGCGGCGCGGTGATCTCCGGGTGCGCGTCGCGGGCCGTCTTCACGGCCAGGATCAGCGACTCGGTGCCGCCGCTGGTGACCGAGCCGACCACGTCCGGCGCGTCCGTGCCGGGGCCTGCCCCGAGCACCCGGGCCGCGGCGGCGACCAGCGCGTTCTCCGTCGCCAGCAGGGACGGGAACGCGGTCGGGTCCAGGCCGTTCACGTGGGCGGACAGGGCGTACGCGGACATCGCCAGCTCGTCGAGCCCGGCCCTGGCCGGGTCGTACACGTAGGCGAACAGCCGCCCGCCGTGGGTGGGCAGGTCGGCGGCGCGCATCCCGCGCAGCTCGGCGAGCACCTGGTCGGCGGGGACGCCCTGGGGCGGGAGTGCGTCGATCATCGGGTCACACTATCTTCTGCGGCGCTGCCGTTCTCGACCTGCACGGATGCCAGGCGCTCCGGGGTCAGGTCGTAGCGGCGCAGCAGCAGCGTCACCGGGCCGACCAGCAGCGCGGGCACGAGGCTGAAGCCGAGCAGCACGCCGAGCTTCGCCCCGTCGGACTGGGCCGCCGCGCCGCTCGCCGAGGAGGCGTAACCGGACAGCTGGAGGACCAGCGCGTACAGGCCGGGGCCGAGCGCGAGGCCGAACGTCTCCCCCGCCGTCCACAGGCCGGTGAACACGCCCGCCTGGCGGCGGCCGGTGCGCGCCGCGTCGTACGCCACGCAGTCGGGCAGCATCGCCATCGCGAACACCTGCTGGCCCGCGTAACCGACCCCGATCAGACCCGTGATGACGTACGCCACCACCGGCGGCACCGAACCCGCCACGACCAGCGCCAGCGCGCCACCGGACAGCAGCACCGAGGCCAGCACCAGCGCCTTCGTCTTGCCGACCCGCGCGCCGACCCGGCTCCACAGCGGCATCACCAGCAGCGCCGGGCCGACGAAGCAGGCGAACAGCAGCGTCGGGCCGTCCTCGGGACGCTGGAGCACGTGGTCGGCGACGTACTTGACCCCGGCCAGCATCGTCGCGACGCCGATCGACTGCACCACGAACACGGTCAGCAGCACGGTGAACGGCCTGTTCCGGCGTACGACGGCGAGTTGCGCGCGCAGCGTCGGCTCGCTCTCGGTGACCCGGCCGACGGGCGCGCGCCGGGTGCCGAAGAACGAACCGAGCGCGCCGACCACGATCAGCGCGGCGACGAACACGCCCATCCAGCGGTGTCCGGGCACGCCCCCGCCCCCGGCCTGCACCACGATCGGGGCGACCGCGCCGGAGACCAGGATCGCCACCGCGAGCACGGCGACCCGCCACGTCATCAGGCGGGTGCGCTCGCTGTAGTCGTCGGTCATCTCGGCGGGCATCGCCACGTACGGCACCTGGAAGAAGGCGTACGCCGTGGCGGTGAGCAGGAACGCGACCGCGACGTAGAGCGCCGCCCCCGAGCCCGCCCCGAACGGCCCGGCGAACATCAACGCGAACAGCACCGCCACGGCGAGCCCGCCGAACAGCAGGTACGGCCGCCGGGCGCCCCAGCGGGACACCGTGCGGTCGGAGATGCGGCCCGCGACCGGGTTGATCAGCACGTCCCAGGCCTTCGGCACCAGCACCAGCAGGCCGGCCAGGCCCGCGGCGACGCCGAGGTTGTCGGTCAGGTACGGCAGCAGCAGCAGGCCGGGCACGGTGCCGAAGGCTCCGGTGGCCAGCGAGCCCAGCGCGTACCCGGCACGTACCGCGCCGGTGAGCGGTTGGTCGGGGGCGGTGACCTCGGCGGATGTGGGGGGCGACACGGTCATGGCTGCGGATGCTACGCGGCGTGTGGCGCAGCGCACAGAGGGAGGTGAGGGAATTTCACACAGTTCTTGAGCCTTCAACAATCAAGTAGCAACGTGCGCGTCACCTGGACGGAGCACGTGCCGACGACGAGATGGTGAGCCATGACCGAGCAGCTGGGTGTACGCACGAGGGTGACCGTTCCGCTGCGCTTCCCCGACGGGTACGCCACCACCGCCGAGGTCTTCACCTTCACCGGCCTGTCCGACGGCCTGGAGCACCTCGCGCTCGGCCTCGGGGACTTCGCCAACGCCACCACGCCGCTGGTGCGAGCCCACTCGGAATGCATGACCGGCGACGTGTTCGGGTCGGCACGATGCGACTGCGGCCCGCAGCTGAGAGAGGCCGTCCAACGCATCACCGAGCGCGGCGGCTACCTGCTCTACCTGCGCCAGGAGGGCCGGGGCATCGGCCTCTACGCCAAGCTCGACGCGTACGCCCTGCAGGATTCGGGCCTTGACACCTACGCCGCGAACCGCGCGCTCGGGTTCGGCGACGACGAGCGGGACTACACCGCCGCCGCGCAGATGCTGACCGCGCTCGGCGTGCCCAGCATCGACCTGCTCACCAACAACCCCGACAAGCCCAGCCAGCTGCGCGACCACGGCGTCGAGGTGGCACAGGTGGTCCCCACCGGAGTGCACGCCAAGCCGGAAAACCTCCGCTACCTCCGCGCCAAGGTCACCCACACCGGCCACACCCTCACGCTTCCCGTAGCCGCCTGACCGCTGCTCCACCCGCCACCGGCGGCACTCGCGCGGCAGCCATCCCCGGTCAGGCCCGGTCGACGGTTTGGAAGGGCACCTTCTACAACGCATAGCGATGTGAAGGTGCCCTTCCTTTCACTCGGCGCGGAGGTTGTCGAGGTCGAAGGAGCCGGGGCTGATCCAGAGGTAGACGGCGTGGACCTCGCTCAGGGAGGCCGGGTCGCAGGACAGGCCGGTGTTCAGGTCCACTTCGACGCCGGCCAGGGCCGTGTCCTGGTTGACCCAGTTGAACGGCCCCTGGCACCAGGTCCAGGACGGCCCGGTCTGCAGGACGATGCTGGTCGAGGTGCCGACGGGGCCGGTACGCAGGTCGTACTTGACGTAGGACTTGCCTGACAGGTCGACGGGCGCGGGGAAGCTGACGCCGAACCAGCCGCCGTCGGCGGCGTCGGCGTGCAGGCCGGACGTGCCGTCGGTGGCGAACGTCGTCTGCCCGCTGAGGGTGCCCGCGTTGGTCTGCCAGTTGCCGGGGGCCCAGCCCTCGACGCCGGTCTCCCAGGAGGCGAGCGGGATGGCGGCGGTCGGGTCGGGCAGCACGGTCACGGTCACGGTGGCCACGTTGGACAGCCGGGCGGCCGTGTCGCGGATCGTGTAGCCCACCGCCGCCTTGCCGGTGAAGCCCTCATTCGGGGTGAACGTGAGCTGCCCGGAGGCGGCCAGGGCGAACGCACCGCCGGGCACGGTCGCGCTGGTCTGCCGTCCGTCCGCCGCCGGATCCAGGTCGATCCTGTCGACCCGGACGTGCGTCTGGTACGCGATGTCGTTGGCCGCCGGACTGAGCGTGGCCGTCGTGCCGAACGGCACCACGACGTCGTCGTGGTCGGCGACGGGCGGGAAGGTGCGCCGCCCGCTGCTGATGATCGTCCCGGCGTTGGTGATGGTCTGGCAGACCGTGCCGGGGCATGCCACGGTGAAGCCGTCGTAGTCGGGGTACATGGTGCCGTCGTCCTGGATGCCGTTGAGCATCCAGTAGAGGAAGCCGTCGCCCCCGTCGCTCGCGGCGGCGTCGGTCCACTGCTGATAGACCGGGTTGCGGGTGGCCTTGTCGCGCCAGCCGAACTCGCCGAGCATCGACGGTTTGGCGACCTTCTTGGCGTCGCGGTTGTGCCGCCTGATCCAGTCGGCGCCCCACTGGGCGGTCTTGTCGCCCCAGCCGTCCGGGTAGAGGTGGAACGAGACCACGTCCACCGCGGGCAGCCTGCCCAGCGCCACCGAGTCGACGCCCTCGCCGCAGTTGGTGGTCCAGTCCGCCGAGGCCGGGTCGTCGCAGTAGAAGCCCTCGTCACCGACGCCGACCAGGTGCTTGCTGTCGACGCTCTTGACGTGGCGGGTCATCTCGTCGGCCCAGGCGGTGAGCGTGGCCGGGGTGCACGACGCCGACGGCGGGTACAGGCCGGAGCCCTTGCAGCGCGGCTCGTTGCCCAGCTCCCACATCATCACCGCCGGGTCGTCCTTGTACGCCAGGCCGGTCAGCGGGTTCACCCGGTTCAGCAGGTGGCTGATCCAGTCCTTGTACCAGCCCTTGATGACCGGGTCGGTGAAGAAGTCGTCGTGGTTGTCGGCCCCGGCCCAGCGCACGTACTGGTCGATGCCGCCGAAGTCGGACCAGTTGTTGGTGAACGGGATGACCAGCTTGATCCCGGTCTGCCCGGCCTTCCACAGCACGTAGTCCAGCCGCTGCAGGCCGTCCGGCCCGTCGTGGTACGCGGGCCGCGTGCCGTCCCAGTACTGCAGGTAGACGCCGTTCTTCTTGCCCGACACCGATCCGGAGTCGTCCTGGTTGCCGATGTCGAGCCAGCCCCAGCTGCGCAGCACGGTGAGGTCCGCACCCTCGGCGCGGGCGAACACGTCGTCGACCATCGTCGGCGACTGGTAGATCAGGTAGTAGTTGTTCGTCCCGGCGAACCGGAACGGTTTGCCGTTCAGTTTCAGGTCACTGCCGTGGCGGGTCACGAACCCCGCGTCGTGGTGGCCGCCGGCCGCGGCGGCGGTGCCGCTGCCGGTGCCGAGCAGCAGGATCAGCGCCCCGGCGGCGACCGCCAGGATCCGTCTGTTCATGTGCATGCTCCTTTCGCCGCCTGCCCGTGCGGCCCGCCCGGACGCCGTCGGCGGTGCAACTGGACGGCGTCCGGGCAGACCGCGATGGCCGGTCGGCATCCGTGGAAGGAATGGGCCTTGCCGGAATTCCGGAGATCTTGACGGTCTGTGGCACTTGGGGCGACCACAGACCGTCAAGATCTCCGCTGGTGGTGTCAGGCGGTGATGTCGTTGACGCAGCGGAGCACCGGCTGGGCGGCCAGGGCGGCGGCGTCGAGGCGGGCGGTGGAGTGGACGGTGAAGGTGACCGACTCGCCCGGCAGCAGGGTGACCAGGGCCTGATCGACGGTGGCGGCCGGGTCGAGGCGGTCGGGGAACAGGGACAGGTCGCGCAGGATGGTCCCGGCGGTGACGGTGACGTCGTAGCCGCCGGTGGTGGGCTCGACGGTCACGTCGTACCGGGCGGCCGGGTAGTCGATCTCGCGGTCCTCGGCGTGGAACCACCAGGCCTGCTGCTCGCCGGCGACGGCCCGCAGCAACTCGGACCGGGGCTCCTCGGGCAGCGCGACGCCGTCCGGGATCGGCGTCACGACCACCGAGCGCGGCGCGACGTCGACCGTGACGGTGACCGCGGCCAGGGCCTTGCCGCTGAGATCGTGACTGGTCACGGTCGCCTCGGTCTGCCACGGCCGGTCGGTGTCGTTGGACGCGACCAGGGCCAGGCCGCCGTCGCGCGGCTGGATCGTGAGCAGGCGGTCGGCGTACGCGGCGCGCAGCGCGTGCCACAGCGGCTTGCGCCGCCCGTCGCCGTCGATCGCCGCCCAGGACGTCACCGGCCAGCAGTCGTTGAGCTGCCAGACGATGGCGCCCATGCAGACGGGCTGGTGGGACCGGAAGTGCTCGACGGCCAGCTGGATCGCGCGGGCCTGGTTGACCTGCGTGAGGTTGTGCCAGTCGTCGAAGCCGCGCGGCTCGGGCAGGTGCGCGTCCAGCCCGCGCCGCAGTTTGAGGTCGCCGTCGGCGGCCTTCTGGTGGTGGCGCATGCCGGGTGAGTCACTGGCCAGCGGCTCGTCGTGCAGCGCCCGGCGCAGCGTCGCGTACGCCGGCGGGGCCTGGAACCCGAACTCGGCGCAGAACCGGGGGATGTAGTCCCGGTAGTGCGCGTAGTCGATCTGGTTCCACACGTCCCAGATGTGCATGGTGCCGTGCGCCGGGTCGTTCGGGTGGATGTCCGGCGTGCCCGACCAGGGGCTGCCCGGCCAGTACGGGCGGGCCGGGTCCAGCTCGGCCACGATCGACGGCAGCAGCTCGTGGTAGAAGCCCGCACCCCAGCTGCGCCCGTGCAGCTGCTCCGGCCAGCCCCAGTCGGCGAAGCCCCAGATGTTCTCGTTGTTGCCGGTCCAGGTCACCAGGCTGGGATGCGAGGCCAGCCGCACCACGTGCTCACGCGCCTCGGCCGCCACCTCGGCGGCGAACGGCTCCTCCTCCGGGTAGGCCGCGCAGGCGAACAGGAAGTCCTGCCCGACCATCAGGCCCAGCTCGTCGGCCAACTCGTAGAAGTCCTCCGACTCGTACCGGCCGCCGCCCCAGACCCGCAGGTAGTTGATGTTCGCGTCGCACGCCTGGCGGAAGCGCTCGGCCAGCCGCTCGCGGGTGATCCGGGTGACGAAGGCGTCGTCGGGGATCCAGTTGACCCCCTTCACGAACACCGGCACGTCGTTGACCACCACCGTGTACGGCGTGCCGTGCTCGTCGGGGGTCGTGTCGACCCGCACCGTGCGGAAGCCGACGCGCCGCTCCCACCGGTCCAGCTCGCGCCCGCCCTCGGTGGCCAGCACCACGCGCAGCGGGTAGAGCGGCTGCTCGCCGTAGCCCCGCGGCCACCACCGCGCCACGTCCGGCACGCTCAGCCGCAGCGTGGCGCCGATGCTGCCGGCGCCGATCGAGGCCACCCCGACGACGCCGCCGACCTCGACGGTGACGTGCAGCGACTCGGTGGACGCCCGCTCGACGTCGACGTGCACGTCCACCACACCGGTCGTGCCGTCCACGGTGATCTGCGGGCGCACCTGCGCCAGCCGCGCCGTCGACCAGCTGTGCAGGCCGATCGGCTGCCAGATGCCGGCGGTGACCACGGTCGGGCCCCAGTCCCAGCCGAAGTTGCAGGCCATCTTGCGGATCAGGTTGTACGGCTCGTCGTAGGCCCCCGGCCGGGAGCCGACCTGCCGCGCCATGGCCGCCGTGTACTCGTACGGCGAGTCGAAGGTGATGCGCAGGTCGTTGCGGCCGGGGGTGAGCGCCGAGCGCAGGTCGAAGCGGTAGCCGCGGTGCATGTTCGCGGTGCGCCCGACCTCGGTGCCGTTGAGCGAGATCGTCGCGACGGTGTCCAGGCCCGCGCACACGAGGTCGATCCGGTCGTCGACCGGCCCGGACCACTGGAAGCTGGTCTCGTACGTCCACTGGGTGCGCCCGATCCAGCTCAGCTCGGTCTCGTTCGCGTCCAGGAACGGATCGGGAATGAGACCTGCCGCCAGCAGGTCGGTGTGCACGCACCCGGGCACGGCCGCCGGCACCCGGCTGACCGGCACCGGCGTGTTGCGCGCCGACACCTGCCAGCCGTGGTGGAGCTGGACCATGCTTCGGGACCGAGACGCCATCATCACGATTTGACCGCACCCTCCATGATGCCGCGGACGATCTGCCTGCCCCCGACGAACAACAAGATGATCAGTGGCACGGTAGCCACGAACGCGCCGGCGAGCACCCGCCGGTACAGCACATAATTACCGCTGGCCAGGTCGAACAGTGCGACCATCGAGGTCGGGTAGTCCGTGCCGCCCAGCGTGATCAGCGGCCACTGGAAGTCGTTCCAGCTGCCGACGAAGGTGAGCAGGCCCAGCACGGCCAGCGCGGGCCGGATCGCGGGCAGCACGATGCTCCAGTAGATGCGCATGGTCGTCGCGCCGTCGACGCGCCCCGACTCGATCAGTTCGTCGGGCACCGCGCCCAGGATGAACTGCCGCATGTAGAACACGCCGAACGCGCTGACCAGGCCGGGCACGATGACCGCGAGCAGGCTGCCGTTCCAGCCGCCCTCACCGGGCAGGTAGCCCATCAGGATGTAGAGCGCGACGATGCCGAGCTGGTTGGGCACGGTGAGGGTCAGCACGACCATCACCATCAGGATCCGGCTGCCCCGGAAACGCAGCTTGGCGAACGCGAACCCGGCCACCGAGCAGAAGAACAGCACCGACACCGTGATCACGGTGGACACGATGAGGCTGTTCACCAGCGACTCGGCGAAGTACACGTCCTGCAGCGAGAAGACCTCGTCGAGGTTCTTCATGAACTCGCCGCCCGGCAGGAACTTCGGCGGGATCTCGGCCAGCGCCGCGTCGGTGCTCGTCGCGATGACGAACATCCAGTAGATCGGGTAGATCGACAGCAGGAAGGTGAGGCCGAGCAGAAGATACGTCCACTTGCCGGCCGGGGTGTCCTGGGGCGCGCGCCCCGACAAGGACGGCTTGGCCTTGCGGCGCGGCGCGGCCCGGCCGGGGTCTGCGCCGGGCGGCGGCACGACGCGGGTGTCGGTGGTGGTGCTCACCGCTTTCCTCCTCCGAGCCGGTTGGTCACCACGGTGTTGACGACCGCGACGACCACGATGATCAGGAACAGGGCCCAGGACATCGCCGCGGCGTAGCCCAGGTTGAGGTTCTTCCAGCCGACCTTGTAGATGAGCTGGGCGATGGTCTGCCACTCGCCGTTGGAGCCGCCGCTGGCCGAGGCCGGGTTCGAGTCGAGCAGCATCGGCTCGGTGAACAGCTGCAGCCCGCCGATGGTGGACAGCACCACGGTGAAGATCACGACGGGCAGGATCATCGGCACGGTGATCCGCCAGAGCTGCTTCCAGGCGGTCGCGCCGTCCAGCGCGGACGCCTCGTAGATGTCGCGCGGGATGGTCTGCATCGCCGACAGGTAGAGCAGCGCGTTGTAGCCGATCCACTTCCAGTTGACCATCGTGGCGATGGCCACCCAGGACTGCAGCTTGCCCGCGCGCCAGTCGATCGCGTCCACGCCGACGACGGACAGCACCCAGTTGGCCACGCCGGTGTCGCGCCCGAACACCACCAGGAAGACCAGCGTGGACGCGGTCAGCGGGGTGATGTACGGCAGCAGCATGCTGACCCGGAACCAGGTCTGCCCGCGCAGCCTGCGGTTGAGCAGGAACGCCACGCACAGGGCGAGCAGCAGCTGCGGCACCGTGGACAGCAGGAAGATGCCGAAGGTGTTGTAGAGCGCGTTGCCGAAGTCCTCGTCGGTCAGCAGGCGCTCGAAGTTGGCCAGGCCCGCCCACCCGTCCTGGGCCGGATCGTCCAGCCGCCAGGTGCGCAGGGCCACCACGCCATTGAAGATCAACGGGAACAGCCCGAAGATCGCGAAGAGGATGAAGAACGGTGCGATCAGGACGTAAGGCATGTGCTTCACGTCGAATCGGTGCAGCCGGTGCGACAGCCCGCGCACGATTACCTCCGTTTACCGAGGATGGTCGATATGATGCGGAACGTGGCGAGCGCCATGGCGGGCCACGTCCCGTCGCGGCGGGCGAAGGGGTGGACGCCGTAGGGAGACGCCCACCCCTTCTGATCCCCACTGCAACGCGTCGCGTGACGCAGGGTCAGGCCTTCGAGGCCTTGTCGGCTTCCTTGAGCGCTTGCGCCCAGGCGTCGGCGGGCTTGGTGGTGCCGGCCTGGACGGAGTTGATGACGTTCTCGACCGCGACCCGGGTCGGGCCGTTCTTCTTGCCCAGGTACTGCGGGGTCAGGCCCTCAGCGGTCTTGCTGAAGATCTGGCCGACCGGGGCGTTGCTGAAGAACGGGTTCTTGAAGTCGGCGATGGCGGGATCCTTGTAGAGGGCGGGCTGCGAGGGCAGGTTGCCGACCTTCTTGAAGATCTCGATCTGCTGCTCGGGCTGGATCAGCCACTCCAGCAGCTTGTACGCCTCGTCGGCGTTCTTGCTCTGCTTCGGCACCGTCAGGAACGAGCCGCCCCAGTTGCCGCCGCCACCGGGGATGGCCGCGACGTCCCACTTGCCGGCGGTGTCCGGCGCGGTGTTCTTGATGTGGCCCTGCATCCACGCCGGGCAGGCCAGCACCGCGAAGTCACCCTTGACGAAGCCCGCGTTCCACTCCGGCGAGAAGGCCGGCAGGTTGGCCGACAGGCCCGCGCCGACCGCCTTGAGAGTGAGGTCGAACGCGGCCTTCGGGCCGCCGTCCATCTTCAGCGTCTCGGACTCGTCGTAGAAGCCGACCGGCTGCTGGCCCAGGATGGGGTTGAACAGGTTGGTGCCGTTGTCGACGAACTTCTTCTTCGACTTGGCGGTGTAGTCCTGGCCGGTCTTGATGAAGTCGTCCCAGGTCGGCCACAGGGCGGACACCTTGTCCCGCTCCACGGGCAGGCCCGCGGCCTTGAACAGGTCGGTGCGGTAGCACATGGCCAGGCCGCCGACGTCGGTGCCGAGGCCGATCTGCGTCTTGCCGTCGGCCGACAGCGACTGCTTCCACTTCCAGCCCAGGTATTTGTCCTGGTACTTGCTCGCGCCCTTGTCCAGCAGGTTCACGAACTTGTCGGCCTGGCTGCGGAAGCTGACGATGAAGCCCTCGTCGATCGCGGCGATGTCCGGGGCGCCGGAGCCGGCGATGAGCTTCTTCTGCAGGTCCTCGTGCTGGGCGTTGTACTCGCCCGAGTTGAGGACGATCTTGACGTTCGGGTTGGCGGCCTCGTACTTGGCCTTGAGCTCGTCGAGGCCGAAGTCACCCCAGAAAGCGATCTTCAGCTCGACCGCGCCGCCGGGCTTCGACGGCTCGTCGCTGCCGCCGCCCTTGCAGCCGGCGAGCGTGAGCGCGCCGACCGCGACGAGCGCGGTCGCCACGACCCAGCCGGACCTGTGCAGTCGCATGTGTCCTCCGAAACAACTTGGAGCGCTCCCAGATATAGCGGAGCGTCTACTGAACCGGATAAGTGAACACACGGTATGGGTGCGCTCCCAACGTGTCAATAGGACGTCATTCTCGTGACGATCCTGTGACATGGACCATGAAAACCGCTTAAGCAACTTCGTCGTACATCGATGGCTACACTGATCGGGAGGGAAAACCGTGCGGTGAACGCGCTCTCCGTACGGCATGATCAGCGGGCCGCACGAGGACGCCGAAGGGGGTGCGCAGCGCCGTGGCCGAAGACTTGAAGATCACTGAACAGCTCGTGATACCCGACAGCGAGCTGCGCGAACGCTTCTCGCGCAGTTCCGGTCCGGGCGGGCAGGGGGTCAACACCACCGACAGCCGAGTGGAGCTGTCCTTCGACGTGGAGCGCTCCCACGCCCTCTCCGACGAACTCCGGTCGCGCATCCTCGAACGGCTCGGCGGGCGGCTCGTCGCCGGCGTGCTGACCGTGGCCGCCAGCGAGCACCGCGCCCAGCTGTCCAACCGCGAGGCCGCCCGCGAACGCCTCGCCGGCCTGCTGCGCGACGCCCTGGCGCCCCCGCCGCCACCGCGCCGTCCCACGAAGATGAGCAAGGGCGCCAAGCAGCGCCGCCTACAGGCGAAGAAACACCGCTCCGCCATCAAGCAACTCCGCCGCGGCGCCCACGACTGACCCCGCCCCGCCCCGGCCCGCCGGGCCCGGTCGCAACTCTTGACGAGTCGCGGCCACAGCCACCTGCGCGAGGCGCGACTTTTTAGGAGTTGCGACAGCTGGTGCGGCGGGCGGTGGGGGTCAACTGCGGGTTTGGCGGACGTCGGTGTTGACGGGGGCCTCGACGGCCAGGCGGAGGAACAGGTCGCAGGCGGTCTGGGCCTGTACGCGGCGCTGATAGGCGCGGCTGGCCACGGCCACCGCGCCCGGACCGGCCTCCAGCCGCCACGCCCAGGCCAGCCGGCTCACCCGGTGGATCACAGGCTCGGCCTCGGCCGCCGCGGCGCGCACCTCGTCCACCGCCCGCAGGCATGCGTCGACGTCGGCGAAGCCCGCACCCGACCGGCCGAGGTCACGGTTGTTGCTGGACAGCAGCCGCCAGGTGACGCCGGCGCACGCCCGCTCGTAGAACTCGAACCGAGCGGTCAACGTCATCTCCAGCGGTCGGTGAGCCGATCACCCGACCCTTTCCCGCGGAGATGGACAGCTGTTGTCCTGGTGGTGAACAGAATGTCCCCCGCTGGGCGAAGAGACGGTCACAGGACCTCGCCGCGCAGCTCGGGGAAGACCTTGCCGACCTTGCCGAGCAGGTAGTCGCCGTAGGTCCCGGTGAACACCCGCAGGTCCTGGCCGTCCCAGCGGGGACGGCCGTCCGCGCCCTCGCGCGCCCGGCCGGGCAGCGGCGGGACCTCGGCCGAGAAGGCCGGATCGAAGAAGAACGGGAACGACAGCCGCTCGTTGCCGCTGACGTTGCGCACCCGGTGCGGCGTCGACCGGTAGTACCCGCCGGTCAGCCGGTCCAGCATGTCGCCGATGTTGCAGACGAACGTGCCGGGCACCGGCGGCGCGTCGATCCAGCCGGCCGGCGTACGCACCTGCAGGCCGCCGTTGCCGTCCTGGGCCAGCAGGGTGAGCAGGCCGTAGTCGGTGTGCTCGCCGACGCCCCAGCCGTCGTCCCCGGCCGGCGACGGCGGGTAGTGGAAGATCCGGAACAGGACCGTCGGGTCGGCCGTGTACCCGTCGGCGAAGTAGTCCTCGGGCAGGTCCAGGCTCACCGCGACACCGCGCATCACCTCCTGCGCGACGCCGGTCAGCGCCGCCAGATACGCCGGGACCAGCGCGGCCAGCTCGGGCACCTGCCGCGGGTACAGGTTGGACCCGTGCAGCGGCAGCCCGGCCAGCACCCGCGGATCGTCGGCGGGCAGGTCCGCGCCGAAGTACAGGCCCTCCTTGAGGTCCGGGCGGCCGGAGGTCAGCTCGCCGCCGACCGGGAAGAACCCACGCCAGGCCCGCCCGCCGCGGACCATCGCGATCTCCAGCTTCTCGTCCTCGGGCAGCGCGAAGAACTCCCGCGACGCCGCGTCGAGCCGCGCGAGCAGCTCGTCGGGGACACCGTGCCCGGCCAGGTAGAAGAACCCGCTGTCGCGGCAGGCCGCGCGGATCCCGGCGGCCACGGCGACGCGGTCGGCGGACAGGTCGACGATCGGCAGAGCACCTCTCATCCGATCATTCTGGCAGCCCGCCGCGGACCGCGCCGCCACTGCTCAGCCCGTCGGTGCCGGGCCGGCGACCCGGACGCAGCCGGGCGGGGAGTAGCCGTACACCGGATCCAGCGGCAAGCGGTAGGCGCCGCCGCCGATGACGCGCGTGCCGTCGGTCCACAGCAGATCCGAGCCGTGGAAGCACAGGGGCCGGGAGAAGCTGCCGGTGGCCGACAGATCCATCCGGTTCAGCACGCGGCCATCGGCGACGGCGAACCTGACCACGGCGGTCACCAGGCCGGCCCGGCCCGGCCCGGACCCCGAGATCTCCACTCCCGCGGTGCCGTCCGCGACGGGCAGGATGAACGCGATCTCGCTGTGCTCGCCGTTGCCGTGGTCGGTCCTGACGGCGACCGCGGACTCGTCGGCGCGGAGCACGCCGCGCAGGTTCACCGTGATCCGGCGCGCGGCCCCGGTCAGCGGATCGACCCGGTCGAGGGTGACCGTGGTGTCGGTGACCTGGCCCAGCCGCAGCAGCTCACCGCTGTCCAGCACCGCGGCGACGGGCTTGGCCGCATCGGACGGGACGGACTCGCGCACCGACCAGTCGTCGATCCTGACGAGCAACTCCCCGATCTCCGGGTAGCGCTGCGCGAACAGCCACCTCCCGGACGGCGACCACTGGGCCTGCGTCAGCTCGTACGGCAGCCGGTGCACGGTCGACGTGGTCAGGTCGCGGGCCACGGTCCCCTGGGGCGACGACCAGAGCAGCCACCGGCCGTCCGGCGACAGGATCGGCTCCACGGTGAACCCGCCGGTCGGCCGCGACGGCAACCGGTACCGGCGGCCGTCACCGCCCAGCAGCTCATGGACGGGATCGTCCGAATTCTGCTTCGTCAGCACCAGCGCACCGCCGCGCACGCCCCGGTCCGCGGGCAACTCGGGCAGGGCGTCACCAGGCGGCACGACGGTGGGCAGCGGCGTCACCGGCCCGCTCGGCGGGGCCGGCGCGGACGGGCTCGGCGAGCTGGTCACCGGTGGCGGCGCGGGAGTGGCGCCGGCCAGCGTGAACCAGACCGCGCCCAGCAGCAGCGGCAGCGCCGTGAGCACCGCCGCCGCACTTGTCAGCCGGGTCCGCCGACGGCGTGCCGCAGCCAGCGCGGCTGGGGCGTCGGCGTACTGCCCGGCGTGCTCGGCGACCAGCGGCAGCGAGCGCCGGAGGTTGGTCAGCGCGAGGTTGGTCTGGCTCTTGACGGTGCCCACCGAGCAGCCCATGGCCGCGGCGGTGTCCGCCTCGGACAGGTCCTCGTAGTAGCGCAGCACCAGCACGGCCCGCTGGCGCGGGGCGAGGGTGGCCAGCGCGCGGGTCAACACGACCCGTTCCACCACCCGGCCGGGCTCGTCGGGACCGACACGATCGGGCAGCTCGGCCATCGGCCGCGCCGGGCGCCGCCGCCACCACGAGATCTGCTCGTTGACCATGATCCGCCGGACGTACGCCTCCGGCTGGCCGTACTCCATGATCTGCCGCCACCGGGTCGCCGCCTTGGCCAGCGCGGTCTGCACCAGGTCCTCGGCCGCGTGGTGCTCGCCGGTCAGCAGGAACGCCGTGCGCGACAGCGCCCCGCCCCGGGCGACCACGAACTCGTGGAAGCCGTCGTATCGGCTCATCCGTCACCTCCACTCCCCCTACGCGGCAGCGTGCCCGGAGGTTGGGATCATCCGGCACGGCCGTCGCGGCGGACGGGCGGGCCACGTGCTGCGGCGTCGGTCCGCCGCCCGCACGACTGCGGGAGGCGGACCGGTCGCCGTCACGGAACCATCGACTCAAGCTGCGCGGAACGCCCGCAGCCCGCGGGCTCCACGCCGTTCATGAGATCGTGGGTCATCAGCACTTCCATGCCCTCGGGCACCTGTGCCCGACGGATGGTCGCCAGGTCGGTCCACAGCAGGTCCCCACCCCGGAAGCACAGCGGGAACGCCAGGCCGTCTGCCGGCACGGTGATACGGCGCAGCACCCGGCCGTCGGTGGTGGAGAACTGGAGCACCCCCACCACCTGGGCGGACCCCTGCGCGGAGACGCCGACCACCTCCAGCCCGGCCGAACTGCCGGGAGCCGAGAGGATCGACCACTTGTACACCGACTCGCCCTGCCCGAGCAGGCCGGCCACGTCGACGGTGAGCGCCCGCGCTGCCCCCGTCACCGGGTCAACCACCTCCAGGGGCACCGCCGTCGCGGTGGGGCTGCCTGCGGAGCGCAGCAGCTCACCGCTGTCCAGCACGACCTTGGTCACCCGGTCCCACAACGACACGGGCGCCAGCTCGCGGGGCGTCCAGTCGGGCAGGTGGAAGAGGATCTCGCCCTTGCCCGCCTGGGCGGGCAGCAGGAACCAGTCGCCGCCGGGCGACCAGAGCGGGGCGTTCGACGTCGGGGGCAGCTCGCGCACCTCGCTCCCGGTGAGGTCGCGCACCACCCTTGAGGTGGCCGTCGACCAGGTGAGCCAGCGCCCGTCCGGGGACAGCGCCGGGGTGCTCACGTAACCCGCCTCGGGCGGCGCGACCTCATAGTGGTGGCCGTCGACCGTGACCAGCAGAGTTCTCGAGCCCGGCTGCACCCCGCGGTCGTGCACCTGCAGCACTGCCGGCCCGATGCCCCGGTCGCCGGGCAGTCGCTCGATCGTGGCGTTCTCGTCGAGCCGGGACGGCAGCGCCGGCAGCGCCTTGGCCGGAGTCGGGATGCCGGACGGTGTGGTCGCCACCGGCGGCGGCGCGGCGTCGGGGCCGCGTACGGCGTACCAGAGCAGGCCCGCCAGCATCGGCACGGCCAGCAGCGCGGCGGCGACCGTACGGCCGGTCCGGCGGCGTCGCGCGAGGGCCAGGGCGGCCCCGCTGTCGGCGTACTCCCCCGCCTGCTCGGCAAAGCGCGGCAGCGCGCGCCGCAGGTGGCCCAGCGCCAGGTGGGTCTGGCTCTTCACGGTGCCCACGGAGCAGCCCATCAGCTCGGCGGTGTCCGCCTCGGACAGGTCCTCGTAGAAGCGCAGCACCACCACGGCGCGCTGGCGCGGGGTGAGCGTGGCCAGCGCCTGCCCGAGCGCGATGCGCTCCACGACCTGCCCCGGCTCGTCGGGACCGGCCCGCTCGGGCACCTGCGCCACGGGCCGGGCGGGCCGCCTGCGCCACCACGAGATCTGCTCGTTGATCATGATGCGCCGGATGTACGCCTCCGGCTGCGTGTGCTCCACCAGCCAGCGCCACCGCAGCGCCGCCTTGGCCAGCGCCGACTGCACCAGATCCTCCGCCGCGTGGTGCTCCCCCGTCAGCAGGAACGCCGTGCGCGACAGCGCACCGCCCCGCGCCACGACGAACTCGTGGAACCCGTCGTACCTGTCCATCCGCCACCTCCGCCCCCATGACGCGAGGGGACGCTGCGGGGTTGGAGGTCATCCTCCGGAAATCCGTGGCTGCCCGCAGGACGGTCGCGCGGGCGCGACCGTCCTGGCCGGGTCGGGGTGACCGGCCGGCGCGGCGTCCGGTCACCCGATCCTCGGGTCGGCAGGTCCGTGCCGCTAGCGCCAGAAGGCCGTCCGCAGACAACCCGGCAGCTGGTACGCGTCGTGGCGGTGGTCGATCGTGAACACCGCGCGGTGGGTCGGTTCGGCGCCCGCGACCCGGACGGCGACACCGTCGTGCCAGAGCATCTCCCCGCCCCGGAAGCACATCGGCCACACGACGTCCGTGCCCGGCGCGCCGTGCCCGGCGAGGTCGAGCCGCTCCTGCACCCGCCCGTCGGCGAGCGAGAACTTGAGCAGGGCCACCTCTCTGCGCTGCTGCAGCACCGACACGGTGCCCACGTCGCCGGTGCCGACCATGACGACGACGAGCTGCTCCTTCTCCGGGGTGGTGACGGCGACGGTGGTCTCGCCCGCGCGCAGCCATGGCGCGGCGTCGACGGTGAAGCGGGTACGCACCGCGCCGGTCATCGGATCGAACACCTTCAACGGCGTACGCGCCTCGGTGCGCGGCCCGTCGTAGGCCAGCGCGTGGCCGTCGTCCAGCACCGCGACGGGATACCTCGGCGGCGTGGCCGCCGGCGCCTCGTGGACGGTCCACCCGGCCAGCTCCACGTAGCTGTCCCGGCCACCGGGGACCTCCGAGTACAGCCACCTGGTGCCCGGCGACCACAGCACCTGCCGGGAACCGGGCAGCCGGTGCTCGGCCGTGCCGGTCAGGTCCCGGACGATCGTCGCCTCGCGGACGGTCCAGGCCAGCCAGCGGCCGTCCGGCGACAGCAGGAAGGTGACGCCGAAGTCGTCGTTCGGCACGGACAGGCGGTAGCGACGCCCGTCGGCGGCGATCAGCTCGGCCGTGTGGACCTCGGGCGTCGCCGTCTCGACGACCAGCAGCGAGACCGGGCCGACAGCGCGATCCCGCGGCAGGTCCTGGATGTCGTCGCTGATCCCCGCCAGCGACGACGGCAGCGGCGCGAGCGCCGACGTGGCCGACGGGCCCGGCGAGGGGGTGGTCAGCACCGGCGGCGGCACCGGCGAACCGCCGCGCAGCACGTACAGCGCCGTGGCGAGCGCGAGCGGGACCAGCGCGAGCGCGGCCACCGCGGCGACCCGCCGCGAGCGCCGCTGCCGGGCCCTGGCCACGGCCTGCGTGGCGTCGGCGTACTGGCCGGCCTCCTCCGCGAACAGCGGCAGGGCCCGCCGCAGGTGGCTCAGCGCGAGGTGGGTCTGGCTCTTCACGGTGCCGATCGAGCAGCCCATCGTCGCGGCGGTGTCCGCCTCGGACAGGTCCTCGTAGAAGCGCAGCACCAGCACCGCCCGCTGGCGGGGGGTGAGCGTGCCCAACGCCTGGCCCAGGGCCACCCGGTCCACGATCCGGTGCGGCTCGTCGGGGCCGGGCAGCTCGGGCAGATCGGCGACCGGCCAGGCCGGTCTGCGTCGCCACCACGAGATCTGCTCGTTGATCATGGTGCGCCGGACGTACGCCTCCGGCTGGCCGTACTCCATGATCTGCCGCCACCGGGTCGCGGCCTTGGCCAGCGCGGATTGCACCAGGTCCTCGGCCGCGTGGTGCTCCCCGGTCAGCAGGAACGCCGTACGCGACAGCGCCCCGCCCCGGGCGACCACGAACTCGTGGAAGCCGTCATATCTGTTCATCTGCCACCTCCGCCACCAATACGCGGCGGCTCGCCTCGAGGTTGGAGGTCGCCGCCGTCTCCCGCAACCGATTCGCACGGGTGCCGAACGAAACGAAAGAGTTTCGCGTTCGCTATGCTGCCGGTCACATCGCCGTGCATCAGGAGAGTGGCAGCGTGGACGCAGACGTCATCGTGGTCGGAGCCGGGCTGGCCGGCCTCGTCGCCACCGCCGAGCTGGCCGACGCGGGCAAGCGCGTCATCCTGCTCGACCAGGAGCCCGAGGCGTCGCTCGGCGGGCAGGCCTTCTGGTCGTTCGGCGGCCTGTTCCTGGTCGACACGCCCGAGCAGCGCCGGATGGGCATCAAGGACTCCCCCGAGCTGGCCCTGCAGGACTGGCTGGGCAGCGCCGGGTTCGACCGCGAGTGCGACGCGTGGCCGCGCCGGTGGGCGCAGGCCTACGTGGACTTCGCCGCGGGCGAGAAGCGGTCCTGGCTGCACGCGCAGGGCGTGCGCCTCTTCCCCGTGGTCGGCTGGGCCGAGCGCGGCGGCTACCTCGCCGACGGGCACGGCAACTCGGTGCCGCGCTTCCACATCACCTGGGGCACCGGGCCGGGCGTGCTGGCCCCGTTCATCCGCCGGGTCCGCGCCGCGGTGGACAAGGGCCTGGTCACGCTCGCGTTCCGGCACCGGGTCGACGAGCTGACGGTGACCGGCGGTGCCGTCGACGGCGTACGCGGCGCGGTGCTGGAGCCCAGCGCGGCCGCGCGGGGCGAGGCGAGCTCGCGTACCCAGGTGGGTGACTTCTCCTTCCGCGCGCAGGCGGTGATCGTCACCTCCGGCGGCATCGGCGGCAACCACGACCTGGTCCGGCGCAACTGGCCGCAGCGGCTGGGCACCCCGCCACAGCGGCTGCTGTCCGGCGTGCCCGCGCACGTGGACGGCCGCATGCTCGGCATCACCGAGGCGGCGGGCGGCAACCAGATCAACCGCGACCGGATGTGGCACTACACCGAGGGCATCGAGAACTGGGCCCCGATCTGGGACAAGCACGGCATCCGGATCCTGCCCGGCCCGTCCTCGCTGTGGCTGGACGCGACCGGCAAGCGGCTGCCGGTGCCGCTGTTCCCGGGCTTCGACACGCTCGGCACGCTGGAGCACATCATGGGCACCGGGCACGAGTACACCTGGTTCGTGCTCACCCAGAAGATCATCGAGAAGGAGTTCGCGCTCTCGGGCTCCGAGCAGAACCCCGACCTGACCGGCAAGAGCGTGCGGCAGGTGCTCAAGCGGGCACTGCCCGGCGCGCCGGGACCGGTCGAGGCGTTCAAGCGCAACGGGGCGGACTTCGTCGTCGCGGACACCCTGGCCGAACTGGTCGCGGGCATGAACAAGCTGACCGGTGCGGGCCTGCTCGACCTCGCCGATGTGCAGCGGCAGGTCGAGGCGCGCGACCGCGAGCTGACCAACACCTTCACCAAGGACCTGCAGATCACCGCGATCCGCGGGGCGCGCAACTACCGCGGGGACAAGCTGATCCGGGTCGCGACGCCGCACCGGCTGCTGGACCCGAAGGCGGGTCCGCTGATCGCGGTCCGGCTCAACATCCTCACCCGCAAGAGCCTGGGCGGGCTGGAGACCGACCTGGCCGGCCGGGTGCTGCGGGCCGACGGCACGCCACTGCCCGGGGTGTACGCGGCCGGCGAGGTCTCCGGGTTCGGCGGCGGCGGCGTGCACGGCTACCGGTCGCTGGAGGGCACGTTCCTCGGTGGCTGCATCTTCTCCGGCCGCCAGGCGGGCCGCGCCGCCGCCGCGGCCGTGTGACCGGGCCGTGGCCGACCACACCCGGCCACGGCCCCCGCACCTCCCCCGCCCGCCCCGCGCCCCGTTTCCGCGGCGCGCGCAGCGCATGACGGGTCAAGAAGGGCACCTTCCTCCACGCAAAGCGTTGAGAAGGTGCCCTTCCTCGCGCTCGGGGCGGGAGAATGCGGGGGTGACGGAGACGGCGGTGGGGGTCGTGGTCGCGACCCGGGACGGGCGGGTGCGGGGGCGGGTCGACGACGGGGTCGCGGTGTTCCTGGGCATCCCGTACGCGGCCGCGCCGTTCGGGGAGCACCGGTTCGCCGCGCCCGCGCCGGTGCCGCCGTGGACGGGCGTGCGCGACGCGCTGGCCTACGGGCCCACCGCGCCGAAGGCGCCGTTCCCGCCGCCGATGGACCGGCTGCTGTCGGATCCGTCGATCCCCGGTGACGAGTGCCTGAACCTCAACGTGTGGGCGCCCGCGGGCGCGACCGGGCGGCCGGTGATGGTGTGGATCCACGGCGGCTCGCTGCGCAACGGGTCGAACTGCCTGCCCGCGTACGACGGGCGGCACTTCGCCCGCGACGGCGTGGTGCTGGTGTCGATCAACTACCGGCTGGGCATCGAGGGCTTCGGCGTCTTCCCCGACGCCCCGGCCAACCTGGGCCTGCGCGACCAGATCGCGGCGCTGACCTGGGTGCGCGACAACATCGCGGCGTTCGGCGGCGACCCGACCAACGTGACGCTGTTCGGCGAGTCGGCCGGCTCCATCTCCATCGGCGCGCTGCTGACCAGCCCGTACGCGCGAGGGTTGTGCCACCGGGCGGTGCTGCAGAGCGGGGCCCCGGCCGCGCAGCCGCCCGAGGCCGCGGGCCGCTCCACCCGGCTCATCGCGAAGCGGCTGAAGGTCCCGGCGACCGCCGAGGCGTTCGCACAGGTGGACCGGGCCCGGCTGCTGGCCGCGCAGGTGTCGATCACCCGGGGCGGGCCGCCGATCGGCAACGGCAACGGGTTCACCCTGGCCGTCGACGGCGACGTGCTGCCCCGCGACCCGATGGTGGCGCTGCACGACGGCGCGGCCGCGGACATCGGTGTGCTGGCTGGCTACAACGCCGAGGAGTACCGGCTGTGGTTCGTGCCGACCGGCCTGGTCGACCGGATCAACCGGTTCACGCTGCGGCTGGCCCTGGCCAAGTTCCGGGTGCGGGCCCGCACCGCGCGCGCCTACCGCGCGGCCCGGCCGGAGGCGTCGCCGGGTGAGCTGCTCGGCGTCATCGCGACCGACCGGCTGCTGCGGCGACCGCTCAACCTGCTGGCCGACGCCCGGACGCCGGGCGACACCTGGCTGTACGAGTTCGCCTGGCCGTCCCCGATGGAACGGCTCGGCGCGTGCCACGCCCTGGAGATCGGCTTCGTCTTCGACACGCTGGGCACGCCCGACGGGCTGCCGCTGTCCGGCCCGAACCCGCCGCAGGAGCTGGCCGACGCGATGCACCGGGCCTGGGTGGACTTCGCCACCACCGGCGACCCGGGCTGGACCCGCTGGAACGACACCCGCCCGGTGATGCGCTTCGACGCGCCCGCCCCGCTGCTCGTCCACGCCCCCAACGACGACGAACTCCGCTCCTGGGCCTGACGCCCCGACCCGGTGCTGCGGTGCCGGTGGGTGTCAGGTGGTGGCGAGTTGGGCGGAAAGGAGGGTGGGGGCCTCCGCGAGGGACGGGCCGTACCAGGTGAGGTGGCGGCCGGAGACCAGGGCGCACGGCGTGCCGGGGAAGGCCTCGGGGCCGTCCTCGCGGGTGAAGGTGTAGGGCTCGTCAGGCAGCACGATCAGCTCAGCGTCCTGCGCGTGCAGCTCGTCAAGGGACGGGCGAGGATAACGCTCGGCGGCGTCGGCATACACGTTGACCAGGCCGAGGCGGCGCAGCACGTCCCCGGCGAAGGTGTCGCCGCCCAGCACGATCCAGGGGCGTCGCCACACCGGAACGACCGCGCGCCGGGGCGTCGGGGCCGGCAAGTCCGCCCAGGCGGCGCGGGCTTCGAGCAGCCAGTCCGGCTCGGCGGGCGCGCCCAGCGCGGTCAGCATCCGGCCCAGCTCGTCGAGGGCCTCGTCGACGGTGCGCGGGTAGGTGACGTACAGCTCGACCCCCGCGGCCCGCAGCGCCTCGGCGTCGGACTCCCGGTTCTCCTCGACGTTGACCAGCACGACGTCCGGCCGCAGCGCCAGCACCCGGTCGAGGTCGGGATACTTGCTGCCGCCCACGCGTGTCGCGGGCAGCCCCGCCGGGTGGGTACACCAGTCGGTGACGCCCACCAGCGCCCCGGGCAGCGTCGCCGCGACGGCCTCGGACAGCGACGGCACCAGGGAGACGATCCGCATCCGCCCGACCCTAGTGCGCCGCCGGCGCGTCGAGGTCGTCGACCAGCCAGGGGAAGGTCTCCGCGCCGGGCAGCGGTTTGCTGAACAGGTAGCCCTGGCCGAAGGGGCAGCCGATGTCGGCGAGGATGTCGCGCTGCTCCTGCGTCTCGATGCCCTCGGCGATGACCTCCAGCCCGAGCGTGTTGGCCAGCTGCACGATGCCCTCCACCAGTGCCCGCTGCTGGGTGGAGACGGCGATCTCGCCGACGAAGGACTTGTCCAGCTTCACCACGTCCAGCGACATCTGCCGCAGGTAGCTCAGCGACGAGTAGCCGGTGCCGAAGTCGTCGATCGCGACGCGTACCCCCGCCTCGCGCAGCTCGGCCAGGTCGGCCCAGACCTCCTCGTCCTCGTGCAGCAGCAGCGTCTCGACGATCTCGAGCATCATCCGGTGCGCGGGCAGGCCCGCCTCGTCCAGCTCCCGCAGCAGGTCGGCGACCACGCCGGGGGTGCGGAACTGGCGGGCCGAGATGTTGATGCTGACGTACGGGCTCAGCCCGGCCCGGGTGGGCCACCGCGCCGCCGTGGCGAGCGCCTGGCGCACCACCTGGGTGCCGATCGGGACGATCAGCCCGGACTCCTCGGCCAGGCCGATGAACTCGCCGGGCGCCAGCGTGCCGCGGCTGGGGTGCTCCCAGCGCACCAGCGCCTCGAAGCCCACGGTGCCGGCGCCGGTCAGCCCGACGACCGGCTGGAAGCGCAGGCTGAACTCCTCATCGGCGACGGCCCGGTCCAGGTCGGCCTTCAGCTGGAGCCGCTCGACCAGGGCCTCGTGCAGCGCCGGCTGGTAGCGCCGCCACTGGCCCTTGCCCTCCCCCTTGGCCGAGTACAGCGCCAGGTCGGCGTGGCGCAGCAGCTCGTCGCCGTCGCGGGCGTGCCGGGTGGTGGCGACCCCGACGCTGGCCCCGGCGGGCACCCGCTGGTCGCCCACCGGCACGGGCACCGACAGCACCCGCACCACCCGTTCGGCGACCGCCTCGATCGCGCCGGTCCCGGCGGAGTCCTCGATCAGCGCCGCGAACTCGTCGCCGCCCAGCCGGGCGGCGGTGTCGTGCGGGCGCAGCACGCCCTTGAGCCGCTCGGCGACCGAGGTCAGCAGCTCGTCGCCGACCGGGTGGCCCATCGTGTCGTTGACGTCCTTGAAGTCGTCGAGGTCGATGAAGAGCACGCCGGCGATGGTGCCGTTGCGGCGGGCCCGGTCCACGGCGAGCGTCACCCGGTCGATGAACAGGGCACGGTTGGCCAGCCCGGTCAGCGAGTCGTGGAAGGCCCGGTGGGTCAGCTCGCGCTCCAGCCGCCGGCGCTGCGTCACGTCGCGCAGTGTGATCACCAGGCCGCCGACCGCCGGGTCCTCCCGCAGGTCACGGCTGGAGACCTCCACCTGCAGCCGCCGGTCCCCGAAGCCCCACACGGTCCAGTCGGTGGTCTCGCCGCGCCGCTCCTGGCGCGCCCGCAGCAGGTAGCCCGCGCTGCGCTCGCGCTCCTCCGGCACGACGAGGTCGAGCAGGTGGTTGCCCTCCAGCGCCTCGCGGCCGAACATCGCCGCCGCGGACGGGCTGCAGTAGCGGATCTCGTCCTCGCCGGCCACGATCATGATCACGTCCGCCGTGTTGTGCACCAGCGCGCGGAAGTAGGCCTCGCT
This sequence comes from Catellatospora chokoriensis, assembly GCF_011297315.1. Taxonomy (NCBI): domain Bacteria; kingdom Bacillati; phylum Actinomycetota; class Actinomycetes; order Micromonosporales; family Micromonosporaceae; genus Catellatospora; species Catellatospora chokoriensis. The sequence goes on along the minus strand of NZ_JAAOTI010000012.1, from coordinate 148,797 downwards.
GTCGCGGCGGTTGACCTCGTCGTTCAGCATGATCCGGGACAGCGCCAGGGCCGCCTGCAGGGCGAGCACCTCCATCGCGCCGCGCAGCGTCTGCAGCACGTCCTCCTCGGCCGCGACCAGCAGCGTGCCGATGCTGTGGCCCCCCGAGGTGCCGTCCGCCGGCGCGAGTGGGCAGCTCAGCACGGTGTCGAACCCGGCCAGCTGGTCGGCGTGCTCCGGGGGCAGTTCGCCGGTGCGGCACAGCACCGCCGGCCGGGGCCCGCCGCCGGGCTGCTCCCCCTCGGCCGCCGCCCGCTCGGGCTCCTCGACCGCCAGGATCACCCGGTGCTCGGCGTGGCGGGGCATCAGCCCGGTCGCGGTGTCGCGTACGACGTCGCTGACCTGGGCTATGTCGGTGGCGGCGACCAGGCCGACGCCCGCCTCGCGCAGCATGCGCTCGCGGGCCAGCGCCTGGCGATGGATGCGCATGGCGTCCAGCAGCCGGATCAGCACCAGCACGAACATGGCGATGCACAGCAGCGCGATGCCCTCGGCGTTGCGCACCGGGCCGCGCAGCGCCTGGAAGAGCAGCACCATCGGCGGGATGAACGAGGACAGGCCCAGCACCACCACCCGGCGCCCGCTGAGCTCCGCGGTCGGGGCGGGACGCGGCTCGGTCAGCCAGACCATCGAGGGCAGCAGCGCGGCCAGCCCCCAGCCCCAGTAGAGCAGCATCCAGCCGACGTCGAGCGACCCGCCGATGTGCCAGAACCCGTCCATCCGCGCGAACAGGTGCAGGTTGTCGCTGACGAACATGCCGATGCCGCCCGCGGCCAGCAGCGCCACCGGCGCACTCCAGCGCGCGACCAGCACGATCCGCACCACCATCGCCAGCAGCAGCAGGTCGGCCAGGGGATAGGCGACCGCGGCGATCTGGTCCAGCGCTGTCAATCCGGGCGTACGGAAGCGCGGCTCGATGATGAACATCCAGGCCAGCAGACCCAGGCCCAGGATCAGGGTGACCGCGTCGAGCACGCCGGCCCGGTCCCGCATCGCCCAGCCGGAGCGGGCCAGGCCCATCAGGCCCAGGCTCATCACGACGAACATGGCCAGGTAGACCATGTCGACCAAGAACGGCACGTCGTAGGGCGCCAGGTAGTCGCTGTTGAGCACGGCGGAGCAGAGGTCCCCGAGGACGAACAGCAGGAGCGCCCCGGCCAGCAGATACCAGGGTCGGGGCCGGCGCGGCCGGTTGCGGCGCACGCCGTAGACGATCGCGGCCGCGCCGCTCAGCCCGAGCGCGGCCCACAACCCCACCTGCCACGGCCTGATGACGTAATAGAGCACGCCAAGCAGCACCATCCAGGCCGTGAAGAGCACTGAAACGGCGCGAGACGACACAATCCCCTCCGGATAACACTATTACGGGACCGGTTCCCTGATGGGGCAACGCGAAAACCAACGATTCGGGCAAAGCGGTGCACGTTCGTCGATCGTTTTGAGCGCCCCCGTGGATACCGGGTACTCTGACCGCCTGCCCCTACGGCACCGAGGCTGTCTCACGTAAAGATCTGCCGAAGCCACCGTCGCGCATCCCCGACGACGGCCCGGCCGCCCGGCCCGCTGCTCCCCCAGCAGCGCCGCCGCCGCGCCGACCCGTCCGCGCGGCGAACGACGGAAGGAAGCACCTCCGTGACCCCCACCGTCCCCCGGACACGACGACGCGCCGCCCACCTCGCGCTGCTGCTCGCTGCCTTGTTCCTGGTCGTGAGCGGGCTGGCACCGGCGGCGCCCGCGTTCGCGGAGCCCAACGAGGGCAGCTCCAAGACGCTCGCGCAGCTGCGCGAGAACCTCGAGGTGGCGGCCAAGGGCTACCTGGAGGCGGAGGCCGCGCTGGAAACCGCCAAGGCCTCGCAGAAGGCGCTCGCCGCCGAGCTGATCACCGCCGAGTCGGAGCTGGAGCGGCTGCGCGTGTTCGTCGGCCAGTACGCGGCGGAGGCCTACAAGACCGGCAAGCTCGGCGTGGTCAGTCTGATGATCAGCGGGAGCCAGCCGGGCTCGCTGCTGTCCAAGGCCAGCGCCATGGACCGGATGACCCAGCGCGACGAGGCCCGGATGGCCGACTTCCGGACCCGCAAGCAGGAGGTCACCGCGAAGAAGGCGGCGATCGACATCCAGCTGAAGCTGCAGCAGGACGCGCTCAAGGAGATCGAGAAGCGCAAGAAGGCAGCCGACCAGGCCCTGCGTGCCGTCGACGGGCGCAGCTCGAGCGGCTACATCAACCCGAACTCCCCGCTGGCCAAGCCCGCCCCGCGCAACGCCAACGGATCCTGGCCCAGCGAGGGCTGCTCGATCAAGGACCCGACCACCAGCGGCTGCATCACCCCGCGCACCCTGTGGGCGATGAACCAGGCCAAGGCCAACGGCTTCGGGCGCTACGTCTCGTGTCACCGCTCCGGCGGCGGCGGCGAGCACCCCAAGGGCCGAGCCTGTGACTTCGCCTCGGCCACCGGCGGCTTCACCAACTCCTCCGCCAGCGGCGGCGACCGCACCTACGGCAACAACCTGGCCTCGTTCTTTATCAAGAACGCCAGCCGCCTGGGCGTCATGTACGTGATCTGGTTCTGCAAGATCTGGATCAACGGCGGGTGGAAGAACTACAGTTCCGCGGGCTCCAACTGCGGCGACAACCCGGCCGGCGACCACACCAACCACGTCCACGTGTCCATCCTCTGACCCGGGCACGACGGCACCGCAGGGGCGCTTCTCCCACGGGAGGGCGCCCCTGTCGTACACCCCCCGGCGGCTTGTCGCGGATCGGTGGCGTAGCGGGCCCCCGAACGGGCAGAGTGATGACATGACGAACGTCGGAGATCCGCCGCAGTACTTCTGGTGCATCAAGCACAACAGGGTCGAGCACGGCGACGACAGATGCCCGTCGAAGTACCTCCTCGGCCCGTACCCCTCCCCCGCCGACGCCGAGCAGGCGCTGGCCAAGGTCAAGGAGCGCAACGAGGAGTGGGAGGAGGAGGACGCCCGCTGGCAGGGCGACCCCTCCTGACGCTCTGATCAGCGCGGGACGGTCGCCGCCTCGCGGAGCAGGATGGTCAGGTCGGCGGTGGCCGCGCGCTGCCGCCGTCCGCCGTGCTCCAGCTCGAAGGTCAGCCGCACCACGACCTCGGCGAAGCCCTTCGGCCGGGTGCGCGTGGAGAGCAGGTCCGCGCCCATCCGCACCTGCGCGCCCACCGGCACCGGGGCGCGCAGCCGCAGGTTGTCCAGGCCCTGGTTGACGGTCATGTCCACGCCCTCGACCCGCCAGATCTCGGCCAGCAGGGTCGGCGTCAGCGACATGGTGAGGAAGCCGTGCGCGATGGTGCCGCCGTACGGCCCGCTCGCGGCGCGCTCGGGGTCGGTGTGGATCCACTGGTCGTCCCACGTCGCCTCGGCGAACAGGTCCACCTGACGCTGCGTGATCTCATGCCACGCGCTGTGGCCCAGGAAGCTGCCGACGACGTCGGCGAGGTCGCGCACATGCGTCACGGTCTGCGGCACAGCCGCGATCCTATGCGGACCTCCGGCCTTTTGTGACCGGTGCAGGTGCCACAACCGGCCGATGCGCTGAGTCGGATCTCCGTGAGGTGTGCGAAGCTGCCTCGGGCTCGTCGGCTCGTGTCAGCGAGACGAGCAGCAATCCTTCCGACAGCGCGTTGTCTCGCGCGTTCACTTTGGAGGTCTTCGTGGCCTGGTTCATCGGCCAGTCGCTCCTCATGATCCTGACAGCGTTCCTGCTCGGCCTGCTGGTGGGCTGGCTGCTGTTCAGCAGGCGCGGCAAGTCCACCCCGGCGGAGCAGCCGGCCGCGACCGCCGCACCGTCCGCCCCGGTCGTGGCGCCGGCCACGCCGGTCGCCGCGGTCACCGTGGCCGACGAGCCCAAGGCCGACAAGCCGAAGGCCGCCAAGAAGCCGTCGAAGAAGGCCGTGCCCGCCCCGGCCGCACCCGCCGACGACGAGATCGAGGTGCAGCAGCGGCCGGTGTCGCTGGTCGCCCCGATCGCCAAGCCCGAGCCGGTCGCCGAGCCGGTAGCCGAGACCAAGCCGGAGCCGGCCGCGGTGGTGGCCGAGCCGGCCGCCGTCGCCGACGAGCCCGACGACGCGGTGGAGGCCGCGGTCGAGGCCGCGCAGGACAAGGCGTTCAAGGTCGAGGCGTCGACGCTCACCCCGATCGAGAACATGCTGGTCGCCGCGGGTGACAACCTGCAGCGCATCGAGGGCATCGGACCCAAGATGGAGGCCGCGCTGACGGCCGCCGGAATGGGCACGTACGCCGCGGTCGCCGCCGCCGACAACGACGCCCTGCGCGCTGCCATCGAGGCGGGCGGACTCAACTTCGCGCCCGCGCTGCTCACCTGGTCGCGCCAGGCCCAGCTGCTCGTCGACGGGGACGAGGAGGGGCTGGCCGACCTGCAGCGCCGCCTCGTCGCCGGCCGCGACACGGGACGGGAATGAGCATGGCGGACAACGCTCGCAGGTTCCACCCGGTGGTCGGGGTGGCGGTCGCGGTGCTCGGCCTGGCCGGCATCGTCACCGCGCAGCACCTGCCGTTCCGGGAGAACATCCAGGACGATCTCACGCACCGGTCCGAGCAGGCCCTGCAGGCCGCGGGGCTGTCGGCGGTGCAGGTCGACTTCATCGGTCGCGACGGCACGCTGAAGGCCGCCTCGACCGCCGAGGCCGACCGGGCGCTGGAGATCGTGCGCGGGCTGGCAGGCGTACGCGTCGCCGTGGCCGACGTGCCCACGGTGGCCGCACCGGCGCCGTCGGCGTCGCCGACCGCCCCGGCTGCCCCGGCTGCCCCGCCGACGGTCGCCTTCGCCTTGGGCGGCGGTCGCATCGCGGTCACCGGCACCGTGCCGAGCGAGGCCGCCCGTGCCGCGCTGGTGCAGACGGCCACCGAGCTGGCTGGGGCCGGCCAGGTGGACGACCGGCTGACGGTCGACGCCACGGTCACCGACGCCGGCCTGGCCGCCCTGCCGAACGTGGTCAAGGCGATCGCCAAGGGCACCAAGGAAGCGACTGTCGAGCTGCGCGACGGCAGCCTGACGCTGGCGGGCACCCTCGACAAGCAGGTGACCAAGGACGCTGTGGCGGCTGCCGCAGCCCAGGTGGGCGCGACCGTGGTCGACCGCACCGAGCTGGCGAAGGTCCAGCAGGAGTTGGTCAAGCTGCCCGCGGTGACCTTCCTGGACAACAGCACGACGCTGACCCCGGCGGGTCGTGCCGCGCTGGCCCAGGCGGCCCGCATCCTCACCGCGAACCCGCAGGTCAAGGTGCGGATCGAGGGCCACACGGACAGCAACGGCTCGACCGCGGACAACCTGGCGCTGAGCCGGGCCCGGGCCAAGACGGTGCTGGACTTCCTGGTGAAGCAGGGTGTCGCCACCGACCGGCTGAGCGCCGAGGGCTACGGCGAGAGCCGTCCCGCCCGCCCGAACACCAGCGAGGCCAACCAGGCCGTCAACCGCCGCGTGGAGTTCATCGTCCAGCCCTGAGCTGCACGTTCCGTGAACGCAAGTTAGGAAGGGCACCTTCTACAACGCATAGCGTTGTGAAGGTGCCCTTCCTTTGTTTCCTACTCGGCGCCGGTGTAGCGGACTCGGTAGATCTTGGCGTGGGGGTCGTCGGGGGCGGCGGTGTCGGCGTCGGGGTAGAGGGCGGTGAAGTAGAGGCCGTCGGGGCCTGCCGCCAGGCCGACGACGGTGGCCTTGCCGGTGCCGTTGTACTCCAGCAGCGTCTTCGGCTTGCCGACCTTGCCGCCGTCGAAGGTGAATTCGACGATCCGCTTGCCGTTGTCCTGCGGGCCGCTGGCGAAGGTCGGGCCGCTCTCCGCCACGAACATGTGCCCGTACTTGCCCTTCGGGAAGCCGGAGCCGTGGTGCACGTCCGGGTCGACGAACGCGATCGAGGTGGGCGCGGTCGACGGCGACCAGATGTGCAGTTTCGGCTTGAGCATGCTGTCGCGGGTGCCGTCCCAGCCGTAGTCGACGCCCTTGTCCACCCGCGACAGCCGGTCGATCGCGGTGCCGTTCTCGACCTGGTAGTAGCTGCCGTCGGCGCGCCACGCCCCGCCGAACGGGTTGCGGAAACCCGAGGCGTAGACGTAGTCGCGGGCGGTGATGCCGTCCTCGGCGTCGTAGAACGGGTTGTCGGCAGGCGCGCTGCCGTCCAGGTTCACCCGCAGGATCTTCCCGCGGAACGAGTTCAGGTCCTTGGCCGTGTACGCCAGCATGGCGTCGCCCATGTGCACGTAGAGCTTGCCGTCCGGGCCGATGGTGAGCTGGGAGATCTGGTGCGCGGCCGACTGCGCCTCGGCGGGCATGTCCAGCAGGGTCGTCTGCTTCGCCGCGGTCAGCCCGCCGTCCTTGCTGGAGAAGCGCACCACCTTGGGGTAGTGCGCGCCGCCGCGCTCGTAGAGCACCGAGGCGAGCACGTCGCCGTTGTTCGGGTCGACGACGATGCCGGTGACGCCTTTCTCGCCGGTGCCCGGGAAGGTGCCGCGCGGGTTGAAGTTCAGCAGGTTCTTCGCGTAGACGCCGGTGCTCAGGTCGCCCTTGACCACCTTGATCTGGCCGTACAGCTCGGTCACGTAGAACATCGGCTGCGCCGGGTCACCGGTGTGCCCCGGGGCCATCGCCAGGTGCACGGGCAGCTGGAAGCCGCCGGCCACCTCCTCGACCCGGTAGCCGTCCTGGCGGACGTGCCAGGTGCCGGCGCCGGCCAGCGGGGCGCGCTGCGGGAGGGTGCGGAACGCGCGGTAGCCCCAGGGACTCCACCGCTTCGCCTTGTCCTTGCTGTCGTCGCGGTAGCGCAGCCGCAGGTCGTACTCGCGGTCGGCGGCCAGGTCACGGCGGGCCGCGAAGGAGTTCTCGAACTCGCCGTCGCCGAGGTGGGCATGGACCAGCTGCGGGCCGTCCACGCAGGGCGAGTGCCAGACCCGCTCGGCGGGCTCGACGGACCAGATCTCCCACTCGGTGCAGACGTGTTTGACCTTCTTGCCGTTCTTGCGGGCCGGCATCGGGGCGCTCTCCATGTGCACGTCGGCGCCGCTGACCAGGTGCCCGTCGGCCCGCGGTTCGGTGACCGCGGGCGCGCCCGGCAGCGGCGCGCCGAGCGTGCGCACCGGCCGGGGCGGCGGCTGCGGTGCTCCGCTGCTGTACGCCTGCCGGAAGGAGAGGTAGCCGATGCCGGCCAGCACGATGGCCACCGCGGTCGCGGTGACCAGAAAACGTCTGTTTCTCATGTCTTCCCCACATCGCAGACAAGTCAGCGAATTCGGGCAAGGTTACCGGCGCGACGCCGGGCGGCGCGTGTTACACGCCCGGCGTCGCGCAGTTTGGCTGTGATCTCACAGGGTCGGGTCGGCGGTCACCACTGGTACATCTCGCCGTTCTCGTCGAGCATGAACCAGGCCCCGTCCATGCCCTGCCCGTGGGCGTCGCCCGGCTTGTCGCTCTGGAACCGGTAGAGCGGCAGGTTGCGGTAGGTGGTCTGCACGGTCCCGTCGGGCCGGGTGTACGTGGACAGCAGGAAGCCGTCCACGCCGTCCCCGTTGACCGCGTCCCCGACCATCGGCGGCCAGGTCACCGCGCACTTGTCGAGGCAGGCGCTCTTGCCCTTGGCGTCCTTGAGGAAGACGTAGAGGGTGCGGCCCTGCTGGTCGACCAGCGCCTTGCGACCGCCCACATTGGCGATCCGCACCGCGGCCCGGGCGGGTGACGGCGAGGCGGCCGCCGGGGCGGCGGACACACCCGCGGCCCCCGCGTCCGCCCCGGCGGGCGGGGTGTTGCTCTCGGCACAGGCCCCGAGGGCCCCTGCGGTGATCACGGCGGCAAGCAGAGCGAATCGGCGTACGTACATTGGTGCCACCCCGTTGGCGGATCCGACAAGTTGGCACAAAGCGTAGTGATCGCGGGACTTTCCACAGGTGAAACGCGCCAGAACACGCCCATCCGGGGGATATGAATCCAATTCGGATTTAACTAAGTTGAAACCGCAACCATGGTCGACAACGCTGTCGAGGGCTGAACGTGTCGTTATGTGACACCTATGTGTCCATCCGGTGGACGTTTCGGGGGTTGTGGTGAAGGTTGTTGCCCGTAACTCTCATGGGAGTCCCACCGATCAGTCGAGAGGCACAGTCGATGGCAGTCACCGGCGGCGCACCGCCGTGGGCACCCCAGTACGTCCAGGAAGCCGATGTTCCGATGGTCACGGCACGACGCCGCCGCCGTCGCTCCATCGGCTTCCGCCTGCTGCTGCCCATCGCCGTAGCAACGATCGGCGTCGGCGTGCTGGGCGGCCTGCAGACATCGGCGGCCATGGACGAGGCACGCGAGGCCGAGTCGTCCGGCGCGGTGGCGCAGGCGCTGACCGCCACCGTCAAGCTGAACCACCAGCTCGAACAGGAGCTGTCGGAGACCGAGGCGCTGCTGCAGCGTGGTGGTAAGGCGGGCGAGCTGCTGCTCACCGCGCAGCGGCGGCGCACCGACGAGGCCGTGGCCCGCTACCGGGCCACGGTGCCGGTCGCGGTGCAGGTCGCGCCGGAGGTCCGCGGGCTGGTCGACGACGCCGACGCCGCGCTCGCCGAGCTGCCCCGGATGCGGGAGACGGCGCAGTTCCCGCCGGAGGGCCAGCCGGCCGTCAAGACCTCCCCGGAGACCGTCTACGACCCGCTGACCCATGCCATGTTCGCCGTCGGCGAGGCGCTGGCCGCCGCGCCCACCGACGCCCGGCTCAACGCGCTGACCGAGACGGTGGCCGCGCTCAACGCGGTCGAACACCACGCCGCGGAGCAGCGCGGGCTGCTGCGCGCCGTCTTCGCCCGGGGCCGTTTCGAGCACGGCGAGCTGGCCGAGCTCGGCGAGCTGTACGGTGCCGAGGCCGAGCGGGTCGCGCAGTTCGAGCGGGTGGCCGGCCCCCAGGTGACCGCGCGCTACCGCGAGGTCGTCCGCGGCGCCGACGTCGATCGGGCCCGCACCCTGCTCGAGGGAGCGCTCACCGCCGACAGCACCCCCGCCGGCCTGCGCGTCGACCCGGACGCCTGGTTCATCGCCAAGTCCAACGCGCTGCGCCGGCTGTACCTGTTCGAGCTGGAGGTCATCGGCTCGCTGGAGGCCGAGGCCACTCGGCAGCACGCTGCCGCCGAACGGGACGCGCTGACCAGCGGTGGCGCGTCCGCCCTCGTCATCGCCGTCTCCCTCGGCATCGCCGTGCTGCTGTCCGTGCGCACCAGCCGCGGCCTGCGCCGGCTGAGCCGGTCCGCGATGGACATCGCCAGCGGCGAGCTGCCCACCGCCATCGCCGAGGTCTCCTCCGCGCCCGGGGTCGAGACCGTGCGCCGCCTGGTGCGCGCCTCGAACGAGCAGGCGGAGAAGGCGCTGTCCGGGCCCAACGACGAGATCGGCGAGGTCGGCGCGGCGCTGGCCAACCTGCACCAGCAGGCGCTGCGCCTGGCCGCGGACCAGGCCATGCTGCGCCACGACATCTCGCAGATGTTCGTGAACCTGTCCCGCCGTGGCCAGACGCTGGTGCAGCGCCAGCTGCACCTGATCGACGAGTTCGAGCGCGGCGAGACCGACCCGCAGTCGCTGGCCAAGCTGTTCGCCCTGGACCACCTCGCCGCCCGCATGCGCCGCAACGAGGAGAACCTGCTGGTGCTGGCCGGCGGTGAGCCGGGCCGCCGCTTCGTCAACGCCGAGCTGCTGGTCGACGTCGTGCACGCGGCCGCCGCGGAGATCGACCAGTACCCCCGGGTGGAGACCAACTCCATCGCGGACCTGTGCGTCGTCGCGCACGCCGTCGGCGACGTCGTGCACCTGCTGGCCGAACTGCTGGAGAACGCCACCGACTTCTCGCCGCCGAACAGCCGCGTGCTGGTCACCACCAGGCGCGGGGTGGACGGGCTCACCATCAACATCTTCGACGCCGGCATCGGCATGCCGCCCGGACAGCTGCAGGAGATCAACGAGCGGCTGATCCGGCCGTCCATGCTGACCAGTGAGCTGGCCCGCACCATGGGCCTGCTGGTGGTCGCCCGGATCGCCGCCCGCCGCGGGATAACGGTGCAGCTGCGCAGCAGCCCCGGCGGAGGTACCGTGGCGCTGGTGCTGCTGCCGACGGCGCTGCTGGCCCCGCCGCACAGCGCGGTGAGCAGGCTGACCGTCACGTCCGGCAATGGGAACCTGCCCGACGGCGAGACGCTGCGCACCCGACGTCCTGGCGCCCGCCCGGCCGCCGCCGCACCGGCCATGACCGCACGACCGCCCATCCCCGCGCCGCCGTCCGCCCCCAGCCCCACCGGCCCACCGTCCGCCGTCCAGTCCCCCGCCCCGACCCCGTCCACGTCCCCGACCCCGACTCCGTCCACGTCCATGCCAGCGCCCGCCGCCACCTTCGCGGCAGCCGCCGACGCGCCGACCCAGGCGATCCCTGGGGCCCGGCAGGCATCCCCCGACCGACCTCCGCTTCTGCCCTCCGGCCTGCCCCAGCGCCGCCCCGGCGACCTCGCGTCGCCCGGCCGCGCAGCCACCACCTCCTCCCGGACCGACAGCTCCGGACTGCTGGACCCCGAAGCGGTCCGGGCCCGGCTGTCCGGTCTGGCCGGCGGTATCGCGGCCGCTCACCGCGAACTGGCTCGTGAGCAGCGCCTGTCAGCCCCGCCAGCAACGAAGGAAAGCACTCGATGACTCAGAACCCCGCGCAGCTCGCCGGCGCCGACGAGATCGGCGGCCTCGACTGGCTGCTGACCTCCTTCGCCCAACGGATCGCCGACGTCACCTATGTGCTGGCCGTCTCTGTGGACGGCCTGACGATCGCCCACTCGGACGGGCTGCGTCAGGATCTGTCGGACCAGCTCTCTGCCATCACGAGCGGGATGGCCAGCCTCACCATCGGCGCGGCGCGCTGCCTGAGCAGCGGCCAGGTGCGCCAGACGGTGGTGGACATGGACGAGGGCGTACTCCTGATCATGGCGGTCCGCGACCGGGCGTTCCTCGCCGTGGTGGCCGCGCCCGGCTGCGACCTCGGCCAGATCGGCTACGAGACGGCGCTGCTGGCGCACCGCGTGGCGTACGCGCTGGAACCGGAGGCGCGGGTGGACGGCCAGTGGTGAGGCGCCGCCGGCTGGCCCTGCTGCTCTGCGTGCTGCTCGCCCCGGCGCTCGCCGCCTGCACGGCGGAGGCCGAAGCGGCGGCACCGGCCTGGCACGGCGGCACCCTGACCATCGGCACCGGCCCCACCAACGGCGTGTTCAACCAGGTGGGCGGCGGTTACGCAGATCTGATCAACCGGCACCTGCCGGGCTACGAGGCCCTCGCCCCGCCGACCAACGGCGCGGGCGAGAACCTGCAGCGGCTGGCCATCGACGACGTGCAGATCGCGTTCACGTTCGCCGACGTGGCCGCGGACGCCGCCGCCGGCAAGGGCCTGTTCGAGGGCAAGCCGGTGCAGTTCCGGGCGCTGGCCCGGGTCTTCAACGGCCAGACCCACCTGGCGGTGCGCCGCAACTCGGGCATCACGTCCATCAAGGATCTGAAGGGCAAGCGGGTCGGCACCGGCCCGCAGAACTCCGGCAGCGAGGAGGTGGCGGTCCGGCTGCTGACCGTCGCCGGCCTGGACCTCAAGCGCGACATCACTCAGGTGTCGGCTTCGCTGTCGCAGATGACGTCCTCGATGCGCACCGGCGACCTGGACGCGATGTTCTACTCGGCAGGCCTGCCGACCACGGGCATCCAAGGGCTGTTCGATCAGTCGCCGGGGGTGTTCATGCTGGTCCCGCTCGACGAGCTGGGCCAGGCCGTCAGCAAGGCGCACCCCGACATCTACGCCCCCGGCACCATCCCGAAGGGCATGTACGGCCTGACCGCCGACGTGGACACCATCGCGGTGCCCAACCTCGTCGTGGTGTCCGCGGACATGCCCGACGAGGTCGCGTACCGGCTCACCCAGCTGCTCTTCGACCACCAGGACGAGCTGGCCGCGGTGCACCCCGAGGGCGGCAACTTCAGCCGCGACATCGCGCCGCTGGTGTCGCCGTTGGAGCTGCACCCGGGCGCGAAGCGATTCTACGGAGTGTCCTGACCGGGCGCGGCGGAATCGCAGGACAAGACCCCTTCCGGACGGCCCCGGCGTAACGTCGGAGCCGTCCGGAGGTGTGTGATGCCGTTCTTCGCTGCCATCTGGTTCACCGTCGTCGTCGGCTGGCTGATCCACGTCGCCGTGGACAAGCACCCGGGTCGGCGTACCAAGCACCGCGTCGTCGAGCTCGCCCTGCTGTGGATCATGGTGGCCGGGGCGGGCATCTGGGGCCTGCTGGGCGGGCTCAGCCACATCGGCCCGACATCCGATCAGACCGCCGAGCAGATCGGCTACACCCAGTCGATGTTCCAGTGGGAGGTCGGCTGGGGCGACATCGCGGTGGCCGTACTGGCGATCGGCTGTGCCTGGCGGCGCTTGCGCGGCACCTGGCTGACCGCCGCGGTGACCGCGCTGGCCATCTCGTTCTGGGGCGACGCCTGGGGCCACTTCAACCAGTGGGTGTTCCACGACAACCACGCGCCGGCCAACGTCTGGGCGCTGCCGTCGGACATCCTGATGCCCCTGCTCGCCATCATCCTGCTGGTCATGTACCGCCGCGGCGCCCCCGCCCAGTCCTTCGAGCAGGCGTCCGCGGCCGTGCCCACCCGCCCCTGACCGCCAAGGTCACTCGACTTGCCAGGCACATGGGCGAATGCGAGCTCAAGATACGCACAGGTGCCTGGCAAGTCGGACGATCACCGCGCCGCGCGGGCGTGGCCGGTCAGGTCTGGCCGGGGGCCTCGATGACGTACGGGATCAGAGCTACCGGGAGTTCGGCGGCACCCGGCCCGCCGGCCGCGGCCCAGGAGGCGACGTACTCCACCGTCGCCTCGTCGAGGACGCCGCCCAGCCACACCGGGCGGCCGCCGTCGCGGCGACCGGACGGGCGCGGGTGCACCACCATCACGTTGGAGTGCTCGCAGACGTCCAGGCACTGCGCGATGCGCACCCGTACGCCCGCCTTCTCCAGCTGCCGCAGCTGTCCCTCATGATCGGTGTCCGGGTGCTTGGCGGTGCCGCAGCAGCAGTCGCGGCACACCGTGACCCTCGCCTTCACGCGGCCGCCCGCACGGCGGCGCTGTCCGCGACCGCGCCGGCCCGCAGCCCGGCCAGCCCGAACCCGACCCCGATCCCGGCCCACAGCACCACCGAGGCCAGCAGCGACAGCAACCGGAACGACCACAGCAGATCGGCCGGCGTGCTGATCTCGTCACCGGACGACGGCAGCGTGAACAGCAGGGCGAGCCCGACCAGCACCACCCCGACCGGGGCCAGCTGGCGCAGCGGCAGCGCCGCCCCGCGCTCGGCGAGACGGCCCGCCAGCAGGCCCGCCGCGGACACCGTGGCCAGCCCGATCGCGATCGCGGCCAGCCAGGTCACGGTCCGCGCCTGCTGGGTCGCCTCGCTGCCCACGCCGGGCGGGTTGGTCGGGTAGCGCAGGAACGGCAGCAGCGCCACGCCCAGGAAGCCCGCCCCGGCCAGGCGCAGCGCGCGGCCCCACGGGTCGGCCCCGGGATCGCGGCGGTGCAGCACCGCGTACACCAGGCCGAACAGCAGCCCGATCGCCATCCCGGCCAGGATCACCGAGACCAGCATGCCGACGTGCTGCGTGTCGCGGCTGAACAGCTCCGCGCCGTGGCCTTCACCGGCGTTGGCGTGTTCGAGGGCGATCGCCCGGTCGATGACCGGCTCGGCGAGCACCAGGGACACCACGGCGGAGAGGGCCCCGGCGCACGCACCGGCCAGCCCACCCCGCCCCATCAGCGAGAGCAGGGACATGTCCGCCCCGCTCAGTGGCAGTTGGCGGCGAACAGGTGCCGCCCGTCGTGGGACAGCTCGTGCAGGTAGTTGGCGCTACGGGAGAGCTCCCCGTACACCGGGGACAGCAGTGCGCCCTGGTCCAGGAACACCGCGTAGAGGATGAACAGTGCCAGTGCGACGAGCACACCGGCGATGACCTGATCCCGCAGCCGCCCCGCGATTCCGGCCGTCTCCTGCGACGGCACCGCGGGCGTCGACAACGCACCCATGAGAAACCTCCTCCTCGGGGTTCACCGCCCCGAACTGGACAACGACGGGTCAGTGTCCTGACTCCCGGGTGGATGGAACTTCGTCGCGCTTGCCGCGCCTTCCAGCCGCTGCGGCGGCCGTGGCTCGTGCGGGGCGCTCCCCGGTCACAGTGGCGGGACCGTCCCAGATTCTCACTGGGTTCCTGCGCACCGTCGTCTGATGTGAACTTGTTGCCCTCACCATGCCAGCTGCGCTCGCCGGCCGTCAAACCTTCTCAAGGGTGACGGTGATGAATGTCCGCGTGAAATACGCCGTGGTCGTGGCTGTGGCCGTGCTCGTGGCTGTGGCCATGGCTGTGGTCAGGGCGGTGATCATGGCTGTGCCCGGCGTCACCGGGGTGGTGGTGCGGGGTCTGCGGGGCGCCGACCCGGTCCTCGAAGCCCGGCAGGCTGACCCGGTACACACACGAGTCGCAGTTCATCCGGATGTCCCCGGCCAGCGCCTCGCCATAGCGCTCGATCAGCAGGTCGGCCAGGGCGTCGGTGTCGCCGAGCACGTCGGCGCAGCGCACGTCCACGTCGGGGTGCACCGCTGCCCAGGCCGCGGCCTGCTCGGCCACCCGGCGCGGCAGCACCCCGGTGAACAGGAAGTACGGCAGCACCACGATCCGGCGCGCGCCCAGCGCCGTGCAGCGGTCCAGCCCCGCGGGCACGCCGGGCGACGCGAGGGAGATGAACGCGTACTCCACCCCGGCCACCCGGGCCGTCTCGGCCAGCAGCCGGGCGGCCCGCGCCACCTCGGCGTTCGCGTCGGGGTCCGTGGAGCCCCGGCCGACCAGCAGCACCATCGCGCTTTGATCGGGATCCGCCGGATCGGCCTGCGCCTGGGCCAGCCGCTCCCGCAGCAGCGCCAGCACGGTCGGGTGCGCGCCGAGCGGGCGGCCGTAGGACACCGCCAGGCCGGGGTGCCGCAACTGCTCGCGAGCCAGCGCCGCGGGGATGTCGCCCTTGGCGTGCCCCGCCGCGACCAGCATCAGCGGCACGGCCGCCAGCCGGCGGTGCCCGCCCGCGACGAGCTCCGCCACCGCCTCGCCCAGCGGGGGCGGGGACAGCTCGATGAAGCCGCCGCCGACGGTCACGCCGCGCGGGGCGAGGCGTTTGCCGACCCGCTCGGTGAACGCGCGGAACTGCTCGGCGCCGTCCGTGTCGGACGTGCCGTGCCCGGCTATGAGCAGCGCGGGCGGGGTGGTGGTCACGGTCTCTCCTCCAGGGGTTGTCCAGGTGGCATCGATAGCGAGCCTGCGGGCAGGTCGGACCGCCTAGGGCTCCCGCGCGCCCGGCTGCCGGTCCTGGCCGTGCCGCGGCGAGTCCGGCCCGGCCAGGGCGAACGGTCCCTCCCCGCCGGGCGAGGGTTCCGCAGGTGCCAGGGGGTCGCCGTAGAGCAGGGCGTTCACGGCTGCCGCGGCGACGGCGGAGCCGCCACGGGCGCTCACGTTGGACAGTTGCGGCAGTCCTGACGCCCGTAGCGCCGCCTTCGACTCGGCCGCGCCGACGTAGCCCACCGGCAGGCCCATCACCAGCGCCGGGACGAGCTGTCCGGCCGCGGCCAGCCGCAGCAGCTCGAACAGGGCGGTCGGGGCGTTGCCGACAGCCCATACCGCCCCGGCGGGGTGCTCGGCCGCGGCCAGCCGCACCGCCGCCGCCGACCGGGTGACGCCCTCGGCCGCGGCCAGCTCCGCCGCGCGTGCCGAGCCGACCAGGCAGCGCGCCGGGTAGCGGGTGATCCCCGCGCCGACCATGGTCACGTCGACGACCAGCGGCGCGCCCGCCGCCAGCGCGGCGGCCCCGGCGGCCAGCGCCGCCTCGTCCAGCACCAGGTCGGCGACCCAGCCCGGATCGGCCGTGGTGTGCACGACGCGCTCGGCCACGTCCCGGCTGTGCCGCGGCAGGCCCGAGGTGTCCACCGCCGACCGCAGGATGCGGTAGGACTCCGCCTCGATCGGATGCACCGATCTCCGCACCACCGTCATCGCGCCTCCTGTCCGACCAGGACGACCGCGTCGACCGGGCACACCTCGACACACTCACCGCATCCGGTGCACAGGTCCGGCCGGGCGTACAACCGGGCCGGGCCCGTCCCGCCGATCGGCCGGATCGCGTGCGTCGGGCAGGTCAGCAGGCAGGCCCCGCAGCCCTGGCAGCCGTCGAAGCGCACCGGGCTCACCGCGCCATCCACGCGTACCCCCGCGGGGTGACCATGCGCCCGGCGACCGTGCGGGTGGTGCTGGCGCCCACGATCACCACGGTGTTCATGTCCACCTCGGCCGGGTCGACCGCCTCCAGGGTGGTCAGCGCGACCCGCTCGCCGGCCCGGGACGCGTCGCGGACCAGGCCGATCGGCGTGCCCGCCGGCCGGTGTGCGCCCAGGATCGCCAGCGCCGCCGGCAGCTGCCGGGTACGCCGCGCGCTGCGCGGGTTGTACAGGCACACCACGAGATCCGCCCGCGCCGCCGCCTCCAGCCGCCGCTCGATCACCTCCCAGGGGGTGTGCAGGTCCGACAGGGACAGGTACACGTGGTCGTGTCCCAGCGGCGCGCCCAGCAGCGACGACGCGGCCAGCGCCGCGGTCACCCCGGGCACCGCGGTCACCTCGATGTCGTCCCCGGCGAACTCCAGCGCCGGGGAGGCCATCGCGTACACCCCCGCGTCGCCGGAGCCGATCAGCGCCACCGCGTGGCCCTGCCGGGCCAGCTCGACGGCCGAGCGCGCCCGCTCCTCCTCCGCGCCCAGTGCGGAGTCGACGATCCGGGTGCCGGGGCGCAGCAGGTGCCGGACCTGGTCCACGTACTGGTCGAGGCCGACGACGACGGAGGACGCGCGCAGCTGCGCCGTCGCCCGGGGCGTGCGCAGATCCGCCGCGCCCGGGCCGAGCCCGATCACCGCGAGCCGGCCCGCCGGCACCAGCCGGGCCACCGCGACGGTCGCCATCGCCGACGCGGTCTTGCCCGCCACCAGCGCCGCTTCGCGGCCCCGGGCCCGGGCGGCCAGCAGTGCCGCCGCCTCGGCCACGCTCGGCGTGCCCACGGCGGCCCGGACCACCTCGGACGGGTTCGGCACGGGCACCGCCGCGAGCTCCGCCGCGGAAAACGTCAGCAGTGGCAGGCCACCCGACGCGGCGTACGCGACCAGCCCGGCCTCGTCGGCCTTCACGTCGGCGGTCGCCACCGCGCACACCGACTCCGCCGCCAGCCCCGCCTCGTCGAGCACCCGCGCCACCAGTTCCGCGATCTCGCCCTCGGACACGCCCCGGCTCGCCCCGATGCCGAGCACCAGCGACGGCGGACGCAGCACCAGCACCGACCGGGCCGCGGCTCCTCCGCCCGTGTCCGCACCGGACGCCGTGGCCGACACGCCGCCGCCCGGCCCGGCATCGCCCGGCCCGACGTCGGCAGGTCCGTCGACGCCCGGCGGGACATCGCGCGCAGGCAGCCCGGTGGGCACCAGGCGATCGGTGATCAGCACCGCACGGGCCGCGGCGGGGTGGTCCCCGAGATTGCCGGGCAGCGCGGGCAGCGGCCATACCTGATCGGACCGCAGGTGGACGGGCTCGCCGTCGAGCAGCGCCCGGGACACGGGTGCGACGGCCTCCGGGTTCGCGACGGCGAACCCGAGCATGTCCAACCCGGGCAGCCCGGTCGCATCGGTGCCCGTGGTCACCACCGGCGCCGCGCCCAGCACCTCGGACACCCGCGCGGCCAGCACGTTCGCCCCACCGCCATGGCCCCCGAGCAGCGCCACGGCCCACCGCCCCGCCTCGTCCACGCACACCACACCGGGCTGTGTGTGCTTCCCACCGGCCGCTCCCGGCGCGTCCCCCACCCCGCCGACCGCCTCGACCTGAGCGGTCCCGCCGGAGGCGAGATCGGCTGCGCTTTCCAGGAAATTGCGCGAATCACTGCACCCTGAGCTGCAGTTTCCCTGAAATTGCGGGCCGGGCCTGCCTTGCCCGGCGTCCGAGGCGGTCAGGAGGGGGGCCAGGAGGCGGACGGTGGCGCCGGTCGCGAGGAAGGCGACGATGGTCTCGGAGTCGGACCAGGCCCGGGTGAGCTGGTCGCGGACGCGTCCCTCGTGGAGGGTGCACTCGCCGGGCCAGGTGGCGGCGAGCCGCTGCGCGGCGGCCCGGCCGGCGGCGGTGGCCCAGATCAGGCCGATGGTCATGGCAGCTCCCCGGAGACGACGAAGACAGGATTGGTGGCGGCGAGCCGGTGCGCGCCGTCCGGCAGCACCGACAGCCGTGCGGCCTGCAGTTGCACGCCCTCGGCCCGGTACCCGGCCGCACTGAGCACGGCCAGCGCCGGGCCGACGCGTTCGACCCCGGCGACCGCGGTGACCAGGCGGGACGGCCGCCGCGCGGCGCAGGCCGCCAGCACGGGCGGGCCCCCGCCGCCGACGAACACCGCGTCCGGCTCGGGCAGCCCGGCCAGGCATCCGGGCGCGTCGCCCGCGACCAGCCGCACGCCGAGGCCGGCCGTGTTCGCCGTGATCAGCGGCAGGGCCGCGGGATCGCGTTCGACGGCGAGCACCGCCGCGCCGAACCGGGCACACTCCACGGCGACCGAGCCCGACCCGGCTCCCACGTCCCAGACCAGGTCGCCGATGCGCGGACCGAGGCGGGCCAGCACGTACGCGCGTACCTCCGCTTTGGTGATCATCGAGTCGCGGTGGGCGTAGGCGGCCTCCGGCAGCGCCCAACCAGCGGGCCCGGGGCCCGCCCCCGCGATCCATCCGGGGCCCGGCCGCACATCCGGGCGGGTCGGATCCAGCACCAGCACCACGTTCGGGTCGGCCCAGCCGGCCGTGTGCGCCTGCGCCGCCTCGACGGTGACCAGGCGCTCCTGCGGGGTGCCCAGCCGCTCCGCCACGACCAGCGTGCGCTCCCACCCGGCCAGCGCCGCACCCAGCTCCGCCGGCCCGCTGCCGGGCGCGGTCAGCACCGCCACCTTCGGGTACGCCCGGCAGACGTTCACCGCCCGCCGCAACCCGCCGCCATGCGGACCGGATGATCCGTTTGCGTGGACGCTGGACGTCGCCATAGGCACCTCCAGCGTCCACGAGAACGGATCATGGCGCCGCGCCGGGGCGTCGACGCGGTCGCGGCCGTGGGCGGACACGACGAGCGCGTCGTCCCAGGGCAGCCCGGCGCGGGCGAACGCGGCCGCGACGCTGGACACCGCCGGGATCACCACCGGTTCGATCCCGGCCCGGCGCAGCGCGGCGACGATGCCGAAGAAGCCGGGGTCGCCGCTGGCCAGCACCACGGCGTCGCCGTCGTGCGCGGCCACCCGGGCGACCACCGGCGCGACCGGCCCCATGACCAGGCATTCCGCGCTCACGTCCAGCCCGGACAGGTGCCGTTCGCCCCCGGCGACCAATGTCGCGCGGGCCAGCGCCGCACCCGCGGCGGCACCGAAGCCACCGCCGTCGTGACCCACGACCGTCACCTGCGGCATGGCACCCACCCCGGTCCGCTCGCCGCCACCGTCGCCTGGCTCACGCCACCCACCGGTCCGCTCGCCGTAGTTGTCGCCCGGCTCATGACACCCACTCCGGCCTGGTCGCGGCCACGACCGTCTTCCCGGTGAAGTCCACCATCGCGACATCGGCCCGGAGCGCGCCCTTGCCGAAGCGGACCAGGACGTCGCGCACCCGCGCGCACAGCACGTCGCCCGCGGCGCGCAGCAGGCCCGCCGCTTCCCACAGCTCGTACGCATGCCGCGCGGTGTTCGCCCCGCCGACCTCTTCGGCCAGCGCGGCCGAGCCGCCCACCGCCGTGGTGACCTGGCCCAGCAGCACGGTGTCCACGGCGGAACGGGTGTAGTGCGTCATCAGCACCCCGGCGGCGAGCTTGGTCAGCTTGCCGGCCATGCCGACGAAGACGACCCCGGTCATGCCCCGCTCGGCCGCGGTCCGCAGCGCCGCCCCGGTGAAGTCGCCGACCTCGACGAAGCACACCTCGGGCAGGCCGGGCAGCAGCGCCATCGCGCCCGCCTCGGTGCGCCCGCCGGTGCACAGCACGATCGTCTGCTCACCCTGCGCCGCGGCGACCTGCACGGCCTGCATGACGCTCGCCCGCCACGAGGCGGTGGAGAACGGCCGCACGATGCCGGTGGTGCCCAGGATCGAGATGCCGCCGAGGATGCCCAGCCGCCGGTTGGTCGTCTTGCGGGCCATCCGCTCGCCGTCCGGCACCGAGATCACGACCTCGACGCCGCGCCCGCCGGCCACCTCGGCGACCGCCTGCGTGATCATCTGGCGGGGCACCGGGTTGATCGCCGGGCCGCCCACATCCAGGCCCAGCCCCGGCCTGGTCACGGTGCCGACGCCGGAGCCACCGCGCAGCGCGACACCCGCACCGTCCAGCCAGCGCACGGTCGCGGTCAGCCGGGCTCCGTGCGTCACGTCCGGGTCGTCGCCCGCGTCCTTGACCACGACCGCGCGGGCCGCGTCACCGTCCAGCACCGACTCCGCGACGGCGAAGGTGACCCGCCGCCCCGACGGCAGCGCCACCTCGACCCAGCGCGGCGGCACCCCGCCGACCAGCAACTCCGTGGCCGCCTTGGCCGCCGCCGACGCGCAGGTGCCCGTGGTCCACCCGGTCCGCAGCGCCTTCGGTCGATCCTTCGCGGTCCGCGGCAGGTCAGGTTCGCGCAGCTCGGGGCCGTCCGGCCCGGTCTCGCCGGAGGCCTGTTTGCGCACGCGCCCGCGAGCCGGCCGCCGCGGGGGCACGCCGGGCGCGGCCGCTGCCTCCGCCGCCAGGTCACCGGGGTCCAGCTGCTCAGTCATGACTCGCTCGCCCGGCGTCCGCTGCCTCGGCCCGCCCCGCGCGCAGGGCGACCCGGGCCGCCGGATCGGCGCGGCGGAAGCCGTGGAAGTGGCCGGGGTGGTAGAGGTGGCTGCGGGTGCCCGCGGCCTCGCCGAGGGCGGCCCCGACCAGGAACAGCGTGTGCTTCCAGAGCTTGTGCTCCTTGACCGCGGCCTCCAGGGTGCCGACGGTGCAGCGCACGATCAGCTCCTCCGGCCAGGTCACCCGATAGGCCACCACCACCGGCGTGTCCGCCGTGTACCCGCCCGCCAGCAGCTCGGCCGCGAGCTGCCCGGACCGGGCCGCGGACAGGAACACCGCCATCGTCGCGCCGTGCGCGGCGAACGCGCGTACCGACTCGCGCTCCGGCATCGGCGTCTTGCCGCCCTCCAGCCGGGTCAGCACCACCGACTGCGCCACCTCGGGCACGGTCAGCTCGCGCTGCACCGCCGCGGCGACCGCGGTGAACGAGGACACCCCGGGGATCACTTCGGTGGGCAGGCCCAGCTCCCGGCATGCGTCGAGCTGCTCGCCGAGCGCGCCCCACAGCGCCGGGTCGCCGGAGTGGATCCGCGCCACCACCAGGTCGCGCGCGGCGGCCTCGCGGTAGAGGTCGAGCGTCTGCTCCAGGGTCAGCGCCGCCGAGTCCACGATCCGCGCCCCCGGCCGGGCATGTCCGAGCACGTCCGGGTGGACCAGGCTGGCCGCCCAGACCACCACGTCGGCGGCGGCGATCGCGGCCGCGCCGCGCAGCGTGAGCAGATCGGCCGCGCCCGGCCCGGCTCCGATGAAGACGACCTTCACAGCTTTCCCCCTCGTGCGTCGCGGCGGCCGGGCACCAGCACCGCCGACAGGTACGGCGCCTCGACCGCCTCGGCCAGCGGCGTCACGCTCTGGCCCGGCAGGCCCAGCCGGGTGCCGAGCAAGGCGTCGTCGAGCCGCCCGGCCTCCTTCACCGCGGCGGCCACGTCCGCCAGGTGGCGGCCGCCCTTGTACGCGACCACCGTCCCGTCCTGCGCGTACGCCAGGGCGGCCGACAGCGCCGTCGCGCCCCGGGCCAGCGGCACCAGCACCAGGGGCTCGACGCCCTCGGCGAGCGGCACCCCGGCGGCGGCGGCCAGCGCCTGCATCGCGGTGATCCCGGGCGCGGTCCGCACCTGCACCTCGGGCAGCAGGGCACGGACCGTCGCGGCGAGGTAGCCGAAGGTCGAGTACACGTTGGGGTCGCCGATGGTGGCGAACGCGGCGGTGCCGCCGGTCTCGCGCAGCCAGTCGGCGACGCGCTCACCGGCGGCGTCCCAGTGGGACTCGCGGCGGCGCGCGTCGTCGCGCTCGTTGAGGGCGAACACCAGCCGCTCGACGCGGTCGTGGCCGGCGTGCGCGCGTACCGTCGCCTCGGCCCGGCCCTGCTCGGCCGGGTCCATCACGGGCACGAAGACCCGGTCGGCCTCGCGCAGCAGGCGCACCGCCTGCAGCGTCACCAGTTCCGGGTCGCCGGGCCCGACTCCCACCCCGATCAGGCGCATGCGGCACGCACCATCCGGCGCGCGAAGCCCGGCTGCCCGGCCCAGTGCAGGTGCAGGTACGACGCGTGCACGCCGCCCTGGACGAAGCCCTCGGCGGGCTGCCCGCGCCACGCCCAGGCGGGCGACGGACCGGCCGCCGGGGTCACCGCGGTGCGGTGGAACTCGTGCCCGGTGACCCGGGTGCCCGCGTCGGCCAGCACGCTGCCGGACACCGCGACCGCGTCGCGGTAGCCCAGCGTGAGCCGCTCGGTCATGACCGCCTCGGCGTCGAGCACCCCGCACATCTCCCGCCCGTCCAGGGACCGGGCCAGCCACAGCAGCCCCGCGCACTCGGCGGCGACCGGCGCGCCCGCGGCGGCGAGTTCGCGTACCGCGTCGCGCAGCGGCTTGTTGGCGGCCAGCTCATCGCCGTACACCTCGGGGAAGCCGCCGCCCACCACCAGCCCGGCGGTGCCCCGCGGCAGCGCCTCGGCGCGCAGCGGGTCGACGTGCACGACCTCGGCCCCGGCGGCGCGCAGCAGCTCGGCCTGCTCGGCGTAGCCGAACGTGAACGCGGGACCGCCCGCCACCGCGATCACCGGGCGGTCGCCGACCGCCTCGTCAGGCGCTGCGGGCTCGCCGGTCCCGGCCCGCACGGCGTCGGCCGCCGACCACGGTGTCACCGCCAGCGGCGGTGCGCTGTGCGCCACGGCCAGCATCTCGCCCAGGTCGACGCCGTCCTCGACCAGCGCCCCCATGGCCGCCACGGCGTCCACCGCCGCGCCGCTGCGCTCGGCCGCGGGCACCAGCCCGAGGTGCCGCGACGGCACGGCCACCGCGCCGGCGCGCCGCAGCACGCCCAGCACCGGCGTGCCGACCTCCTCGCAGGCCTCGCGCAGGATCTGCGCGTGCCGGTCGGAACCGACCCGGTTGAGCACCACCCCGGCCAGCCGCGCCGAGCCGAACGAGCGGAAGCCGTGCAGCAGCGCGGCGACAGACCGGCCCTGGCCGGTCGCGTCCACCACGAACACCACGGGCGCGTCCAGCAGCCGCGCCACGTGCGCGGTCGAGCCGAAGTCGCCCTCGCCCGACCGGCCGTCGTAGAGGCCCATCACGCCCTCCACGACCGCCACCTGCGCCCCGGCCGCCCCGTGCGCGAACAGCGGCGCGACCAGGTCCTCGCCGACCAGCGACGGGTCCAGGTTGCGGCCGGGCCGCCCGCAGGCCAGCGAGTGGTACGTCGGGTCGATGTAGTCCGGCCCGACCTTGAACCCGGCCGCGGTCATCCCCCGCGCCGTCAGCGCCGCCAGCAGCCCCGTCGCCACGGTCGTCTTCCCGTGCCCCGACGCCGCCGCTGCGATCACGACCCTGGGCACCCCTACCATGACCTGTCCGTTCGCGACTGCGGGGCTCGCTTCGCTCGCTCCTCGCGCTTCACCATGACCTGTCCGTTCGCGACTGCGGGGCTCGCTTCGCTCGCTCCTCGCGCTTCACCATGACCTGTCCGTTCGCGACTGCGGGGCTCGCTTCGCTCGCTCCTCGCGCTTCACCATTCGATCCCCGCCTGGCCCTTGCGTCCCGCGTCCATCGGATGCTTCACCTTGCCCATCTCGGTGACCAGGTCGGCCAGCTCCAGCAGCGGCGGCGCGGCATACCGGCCGGTGATGACGACGTGCTGGGAGCCGGGCCGGGCACGCAGCGTGTCGACCACGTCGGCGGTGTCCACCCAGCCCCAGTGCATGGGATAGGTGAACTCGTCCAGCACGTAGAAGCCGTAACGCTGCGCTGTCAGGTCGCGCTTGACCTGCGCCCAGCCCTCGGCCGCCTCGGCGGCGTGGTCGCGCTCGTCGCCGGGCCGGGCCAGCCACGACCAGCCCTCGCCCATCTTGTGCCAGGTCACCGGCGCGCCCGCGCCCGACTCGTCGTGCGCGCGGCCCAGCGCCCGGAACGCCGCCTCCTCGCCGACCCGCCACTTGGGACTCTTCACGAACTGGAAGACCGCGATCGGCCAGCCCACGTTCCAGGCCCGCAGCGCCATCCCGAACGCCGCGGTCGACTTGCCCTTGCCGATCCCGGTGTGCACGGCCAGCACCGGAGACTTCCGGCGCTGCCGCGTGGTCAGCCCGTCGTCGGGCACCGTCTCCGGCTTGCCCTGCGGCATCAGCGTTCTCCCGTCATCCGCACCGTCATCACGCCGCCCTGCGCCGGTCGCGGCGCGCCACCCCGGCCAGGCCCTGGGCGGTCACCTCCGCCAGCGGCACGTGCTCCGCGCCGAGCCGCGCGGCCAGGCGGGCGGCCAGCCCGAGCCGGACCACCCCGGACTCGCAGTCCACGACCACGGCCGACACGCCGCCCGCGGCCAGCCCGTCGGCGATGCGCATGGCCTCGCCGACCGGGTCGGCCCCGGCGGTGGCCCGACCGTCGGTCACCACGATCAGCAGCGCTCGCCGGTGCGGGTCGCGCAGGCGCTCCACCCGCAGCGTGTGGGCTGCCCGGCGCAGGCCGGCGGCCAGCGGGGTGCGTCCGCCGGTGGGCAGCTCGCGCAGCCGCGCCGCGCCCGCCTCCACGCTGGACGTCGGCGGCAACGCCAGGGCCGCCTCACTACCCCGGAAGGTGACCAGGCCGACCTTGTCGCGCCGCTGGTACGCGTCGAGCAGCAGGGACAGCACCGCGCCCTTCACCGCGCCCATACGCCGCCGGGCCGCCATCGAGCCGGAGGCGTCCACGCAGAACAGCACCAGGTTGGACTCGCGCCCCTGCCGCACCGGCTCGCGCAGGTCGGCCGCGGCCAGCCGCAGCGGGCCGCCGGGGGCCCGGCCGCGGGCCTGCTGCTGCCGGGCCGCGGCCCGCACGGTCGCCGCCAGGTGCAGCGCGGTCAGCGTGCCGCCGGGCACCCGCGCGCCGACGGTCCGGCCCATCCGGGTGTACGCGGGCGAGCGCCGCCCCGCCGCCCCTTCCCCGGTCCCCTTCACCGCGAACAGCCGCGCCCGCCGCGGCGCGGCCGCCTCGGCGTGCTGCTGCCCCGCGGACGCGTAACGCCCCTCGTCGACCCCGTCCCGCTGCCGCGTGTCCCCGTGCGGCACCGGCCGCAGCGGCGTGCCGTCCTCATCGGGGACCGCACCACCGGGCCCGCCCTGCCCCGGACCGCCGTCCGGCCCGTCATCGTCGGGCCCGTCCGGCCCGTCGTCCGGGCCGGAGCCGTCGCCGTCCAGGTCGCCGTCACCGTCCCGCTCGGCCGCGCCGTCCGAGCCGCTGCCGAGGCCACCGTCCGGGCCGTCGCCGCGCCGGTCGCGGTCGTCCGCGTCGTCGGGCCCGCCAGGGTCGCCGCCGTCACGGGCTCCGTCGGCGTCCGCGGGCGGGGGCGCGCTGTTCAGCGCGTCCTCCAGCGCCTGCTCGTCCAGGTCGGGGGCGTCGAACGGGTCGCGCCGGCGGCGGTGTGGCAGGGCCAGCCGGGCCGCGTCGCGCACGTCCTGCGCGGTGACCCGGTCCCGGCCGTGCCAGGCGGCCAGGGCCAGCGCGGCGCGGGCCACCACCAGGTCGGCACGCAGCCCGTCGACCTCGAACGTGGCGCACACGTGGGCGATCCGGGTCAGCTCCGCGTCGGGCAGCCCCACCGCGGGCAGCCGCCGCCGGGCGATGTCGATGCGCTCGGCCAGCTCGGCGTCGGCGTCGGCCCAGCGCGCGGCGAACGCGGCCGGGTCGGCCTCGTACGCCAGCCGCCGCCGCACCACCTCCACCCGCTCGCGCGGCTCGCGCGGGGCGCGCACCTGCACCGCCAGCCCGAACCGGTCGAGCAGCTGCGGGCGCAGCTCGCCCTCCTCCGGGTTCATGGTGCCGACCAGCAGGAACCGGGCGGCGTGGCGCACCGAGACGCCGTCGCGCTCCACGTACGCCTCGCCCATGGCGGCGGCGTCGAGCAGCAGGTCCACCAGGTGGTCGTGGAGCAGGTTCACCTCGTCGACGTAGAGCACGCCGCGGTGCGCCGCGGCCAGCAGGCCCGGCGAGTACGCGGCCTGCCCCGCGGTGAGCGCGCGCTCCAGGTCGAGCGCGCCGACGAGCCGGTCCTCGGTGGCCCCGACGGGCAGTTCGACCAGCCTGGCGCGCCGGACAACGACGCCCTGACCGGCGTCCTGACCGGCGCTGTGCGGCCCGTCCGGGCACGCGCCGTAGGGCGACGCCGGGTCGCAGCCGAACCGGCACCCGGCGACGACGTCCATGCTGGGCAGCAGCCGGGCCAGGGCGCGTACGACGGTGGACTTGGCGGTGCCCTTCTCGCCGCGCACCAGCACCCCGCCGATGGCGGGCGAGACGGCGTTGAGCAGCAGGGCGAGCCGCAGGTCGGCCAGGCCGACGACGGCTGCGAACGGGTACGGCGGGGTCATGTCCCGCCCAGGCACGAGCCCATGCGCGAGTCCTCTCCGCGGGTTTCCTCGCCCGCGAACTCCGCCGGTGGCCCGTCCCCGCGGCGCGCCGGAACGGCGCACCACCGAGGGCCGCCCTCCGGCGTCGGTGACGTCACGACGCCGTGCGGCGTCGCGAGCGGCCGGAGTGTCCTGGCTCCCGGATCGACGCTTCCCCTCGGCCTTCCAACCGTGTCAACGGCCGTGGCCTGGTGCCGAAACGGCACGCGTCATGCCGACGGCGCCGTTCGGGAGGGGTCGCTCCCCGGTGACAGTGGCGGGACCGCCCCGGATTCGCACCGGGTTCCTCCACTGCCGCTCACCGGTCATCGTGACGGACGCGGTGCGCCGCGTCAAAGCGGGTCGCCCGTCCGGAGGCGAGTGTCACGGCCGCGGCTCGCCGCGACATCAGTACGTAACAATCAACTTCGATATTGCTATGTATCGTTGTCTTCCGCTAGCTTCCAGGGAAACTCTCCGGCGATCCGGCGCCAGAAGCGCTCGGCGCCGGGTGGACCTTGGGAGGATCCTGTGCGGAATTCACTACGAACGGCACTGCGTGCCGGCGCGATCGCGCTGGCCGGTGCCATGCTCGCCCTGGGCTCGGCCGCGGTCCCGGCGCAGGCCGCGCCGGCCGCCGACCCCGGCCCGATCACACCGCAGGTCGTGGGCGGCACCCCGGCCGCGCAGGGCGAGTTCCCGTGGATCGTGCGCCTGTCCATGGGCTGCGGCGGTGCGATGTACACCCCGAGCCTGGTGCTCACCGCGGCGCACTGCGTCGGCGCGACCGGCAACAACACCTCGATCACCGCCACCTGGGGCGTGGTCGACCTGCAGGATCCGACCCGGACCACCCGCACCTCCAACTACGTCTACCGCGCGCCGGGCTACAACGGCAACGGCAAGGACTGGGCGCTGATCCGCCTGTCCAGCCCGATCACCGCCGCCCCGCTGCTGAAGATCGCCACGGACACGTCGCTGCACAGCGGCAACTTCCAGGTGATGGGCTGGGGCGCCGCGACCGAGGGCGGCGGCCAGCAGCGTTACCTGCTCAAGGCGCAGGTGCCGTTCATCAGCGACACCCAGTGCCAGGGCGCGGGCGGCAGCTACTCGGGCCTGATCTTCAACGAGGAGATCTGTGCCGGCAACTACACCTCCGGCGGCGTGGACACCTGCCAGGGTGACTCCGGCGGCCCGATGGTCAAGCGCAACGCCAGCAACGAGTGGATCCAGATCGGCATCGTGAGCTGGGGCATCGGCTGTGCCCGCCCGCAGAACCCGGGTGTGTACACCGAGGTCCGCTACTTCGCCACCGACATCTACAACGCGGCGGTCTCCCTCGGCGGGGCACCGGGCGGCGTGTCCGTCACCGGCCCGGGCAACCAGTCGACCACCGTCGGCAACGCGGTCACCCTGAACAGCTCCGCGTCCGGCGGCACGTCGCCGTACAGCTGGTCGGCCAGCGGCCTGCCGGCCGGCACGTCGATCAACTCGTCGACCGGCCAGATCACCGGCACGCCCAGCACCGCGGGCACCTACACCGTCACCGTCACCGTCAACGACAGCGCCGGCGGCACCGGCACCGCCTCGTTCACCTGGACGGTCAACCCGGTCGGCAGCTGCGCGGCGGCCACCAACGGCACCGACGTCAGCATCCCCGACAACAACACCACCGGCGTGTACAGCAACATCACGATCTCCGGCTGCACGGGCAACGGCTCGACGACGTCCAAGGTCGAGGTGCACATCGTGCACACATACAAGGGTGACCTGATCGTGGACCTGGTCGCGCCGGACGGCTCGGTGTACAACCTGCACAACCGCTCCGGCGGCAGCACGGACAACATCGACACCATCTACACGGTGAACCTGTCCTCCGAGGTCAAGAACGGCACCTGGCGCCTGCGCGCCCGCGACGCCGCCTCGATCGACACCGGCTACATCAACTCCTGGACGCTCACCCTCTGAGTCCGTCGCACCACCCCGGGCCCGGCTCCGCGACCAGCGGGGCCGGGCCTTCCGCCAGAACTCGCGCCTCCACCTACCCCCTCGGAGGTAATCCCGTGCGCAGACTCGCGCTAGTCCTCACCGCGCTGGCCACCGGCGTGGCCCTGATCGTGCCCGGCCCGGCCGGCGGCGCGCCCGCCGACGACCTCACCCTCGCCGGATCCCAGCAGTACAAGGTCACCGGCCCGAGGACCTTCGACGACCGCAACGCGGTCGCCGGCACCGGAGCGGCGATCGACCTCATCGAGCACGGCATCATCTACATCACCGCGAACGCGGCCGAGGCCGACCGCATCCGCCGCCTCGGCTTCGGCCTGGAACTGCTGCCCCCGCCGTCGTCGCGGGTCACCGGACCGAACGCGGTGCCGCTGGACTTCCCGTCGGCCGACGGCGGCTACCACAACTACGCCGAGATGAACGCCGAGCTCAACCAGATCGTCGCGGACCATCCGACGCTGGTCCGCAAGAGCGTCATCGGCACCTCGTACGAGGGCCGCCAGATCGTCGCGCTGAAGATCTCCGACAACGTCGCCACCGACGAGGACGAGCCCGAGATCCTGTTCAACGCGCACCTGCACGCCCGCGAGCACCTCACCGTCGAGATGGCGCTCTACCTGGCCAACCTGTTCACCGACGCGTACACCACGGACAGCCGGGTGCGCGCGGTGGTCGACTCGCGCGAGATCTGGATCGTGCCGGACCTCAACCCCGACGGCGGCGAGTACGACATCGCCACCGGCTCCTACCGCTCCTGGCGCAAGAACCGGCAGCCCAACTCGGGCTCCTCGGCGATCGGCACCGACATCAACCGCAACTTCGGCTACAAGTGGGGCTGCTGCGGCGGCTCCTCGGGCAGCGCGTCGAGTGAGACCTACCGCGGCCCGTCGGCGTTCTCCACCCCCGAGGCGGCCGTGCTGCGCGACTTCGTGCTGTCCCGGCGGGTCGGCGGCGTGCAGCAGATCAAGGCGAACATCGACTTCCACACCTACGGCGAGCTGATCCTGTGGCCGTTCGGGTACACCACCGCCGACACCGTGAACCCGGGCATGACCACCGACGAGCGCAACACGTTCGCCAACATCGGCCAGCAGATGTCGGCGACCAACTCCTACACCGCCGAGCAGGGCAGCGACCTGTACGTCACCGACGGCGACATCACCGACTGGCTGTGGGGCGACCAGCGGGTGTGGACGTACACCTTCGAGATGTACCCCAAGTCGTCCAGCCCCGGCTTCTACCCGCCGGACGAGGTCATCGCGGCGCAGACCTCGCGCAACAAGACGGCCGTGCTGATCCTGTCCGAGTACGCCGACTGCCCGTTCCGGGCCATCGGCAAGCAGGCGCAGTACTGCACCGCGGCGAACGACTTCTCGATCGCGGCCGCGCCGGCCTTCGGCTCGGTCAACCCGGGCGGCTCGCTGACCTCCACCATCAGCACCGCCGTCACCAACGGCGTCGCGCAGACCCTGAACCTGACCGCGAGCGGCCTGCCGAGCGGGGCGACCGCGTCGTTCAGCCCGTCGTCGGTCACCGCGGGCGGCTCGTCGACGCTGACGATCAGCACCAGCGCGTCGACCCCGGCGGGCAGTTACGCGGTCACGGTCATCGGCACGGGCAGCGGGGCCACCCGGACGGTCACCTACTCGCTGACCGTGAACGGCGCGCCGGGCTGCACCGGCACCAACCCGACCGACGTGACCATCGTCGACGTGGCCACGGTCTACAGCGACATCACCATCGCGGGCTGCAACCGCAACGCGTCGTCGACGTCGACGGCCGAGGTGCACGTCGTGCACACCTACAAGGGTGACCTGGTGGTGTCGCTGCTGGCGCCGGACGGCACCGCGTACACGCTGCACAACCGGTCGGGCGGCAGCACCGACAACATCGACACCACCTACACCGTGAACCTGTCGAGCGAGGCGGCCAACGGCACCTGGCGGCTGCGGGTGCAGGACGCGGCCTCCGGTGACGTCGGCTACGTCAACAGCTGGACGCTGACCCTCTAGGAAGACCCCCGGTGGCGCCCGCAACGGCGCGGGCGCCACCGGTAAATCGCTTGCCCTCGCTGTTAGACAGGCAGGGTGACGAATGAACTCCACATCCGCGAGATGACCATCGAGGACGTGCCGGCGCAGGCGCACATCCGCTACGCGTCGTTCGGCTGGTTCATCTCCAGCGTGGCGCAGCAGGAGATGTGGTGGCGCACGACTCTCCCCAAGGCCCGCGTGCTGCGGCTGCTGGCCCTGCGCGACGGGCAGGCCGTGGGCAGCGCCGTCGGCGGTTTCAACGTCACCACCTCCGAGCCGGGCGCGAGCTACGTCCAGGTCGACGTGCATCCCGACCACCGCGGCCAGGGCGTCGGCAGCGCTCTCTGCCAGCGGATCGAGGAGCACCTGCGGGCCATCGGCGCCCGCCGGGTGCGCGCCTTCGCCACGGAGGACCCGGCTGACCAGCGCTGGGCCGAGGCGCGGGGCTACGCCCAGGGCGCGCACGACCGGTACGCCAAGCTGGACACCGCCGAGCTGCCGCCCCTGCCGCCGCTGCCGTCCGGCGTGACGACGGCCAGCCTCCGCGAGGCCGGCCCGCGGACGGTGTACGACCTGGACCAGGCCGCCTCGGTCGACGAGCCCGGCGACATGTCCTTCGACGGCATCCCGTACGACATCTGGCTGGCCCGCTACTGGAACAGCCCCGACCAGCAACTCGACATCGGCACCGTGGTGCTGGTCGACGGCGTGGCCGCCTGCGCCACGTTCCTGGAGGCCAACCTCGACCTCGGCAAGGGCATGTCCACGGGCACCTGCACGCTGCGCGAGTACCGCGGCCGGGGCCTGGCGAAGATCGCCAAGTCGGTCGCCCTGCGCAAGGCCGCGCAGGCCGGCATCCACACCGCGATCACCTGCAACGACTACACCAACGCGCCGATGATCGCGGTCAACGACTGGCTCGGTTACCAGCCCTTCGCCAGCGAGTACGCCTACCTCAAGCAGCTCGCCGACTGAGCGTGGCCGGGGGTCAGCCCTCCAGGCTGCCCTCCGCCTCCAGGTAGGCCTGGCGCAGCGCGTCCAAGGTGGCCGGGTCCGGCTCCGCCCACAGGCCGCGGTCGGCGGCCTCGATCAGGCGCTCGGTGATGCCGCGCAGCGCCCACGGGTTGGACCGCTCCATGAACTCGCGGACCTCGGGATCGAACACGTACGCCGCGGCCAGCTTCTCGTACATCCAGTCGTCCACGACCCCGGCCGTGGCGTCGTAGCCGAACAGGTAGTCCACGGTCGCGGCCAGCTCGAACGCGCCCTTGTAGCCGTGGCGTCTCATCGCGGCGATCCAGCGCGGGTTGACCACCCGGGCCCGGAACACGCGCTTGGTCTCCTCGCCCAGGGTGCGCGTCTTCACGCTGTCGGGCAGGTGCGAGTCACCGATCACCGCGGTCGGCGAAGCGCCGGTCAGCGAGCGCACCATCGCGATCATGCCGCCGTGGTACTGGAAGTAGTCGTCGGAGTCGACGATGTCGTGCTCGCGGGTGTCCACGTTCTTCGCGGCGACGCTGACCCGGCGGTAGACCCGTTCCAGGTCCGCGCGGGCCGCCCGGCCGTCCAGGTCGCGGCCGTAGGCGTAGCCGCCCCAGACCGCGTACACCTCGGCCAGGTCCCTGTCGTCGCGCCAGTTCCGGGCGTCGATGAGCGGGAGCAGGCCCGCCCCGTACGCCCCCGGCTTGGAGCCGAAGATGCGGGTGGTGGCCCGCCGCCGGTCGCCGTGCTCGGCCTCGTCGGCACGGGCATGCGCGCGCACGAAGTTGTCCTCGTCGGCCTCGTCGAGGTCGGCCACCGCCCGCACCGCGTCGTCGATCAGCGCCACCGCGTGCGGGAACGCGTCGCGGAAGAAGCCGGAGATGCGCACCGTCACGTCCACCCGCGGCCGGCCCAGCTCCGCCGGCGGCACCACCGCGAACCCGGTCACCCGCCGCGACGCGTCGTCCCAGGTCGGGCGGCAGCCCAGCAGCGCCAGCACCTCGGCGATGTCGTCGCCCTGGGTACGCATCGCCGACGTGCCCCACACGGTCAGCCCGACCGTGCGCGGCCACTCGCCGGTCTCCTGCCGGTGCCGGGCCAGCAGCGAGTCGGCCAGCGCCACACCCACGTCCCAGGCGTTGCGCGACGGGATCGCCTTCGGGTCGACGGAGTAGAAGTTGCGCCCTGTCGGCAGCACATTGACCAGGCCTCGCGTCGGCGAGCCGGACGGGCCGGCGGGCACGTAGCGCCCGTCCAGCGCCTTGAGCACCGCGGTCACCTCGTCCACGGTGGCGTCGAGCCGGGGCACCACCTCGGTCGCGGCGAAGCGCAGCACCGCCTCGACGGCGTCGTCCGGGCCGCCCAGCACCTCGGCGACCACCGCCGGGACCTTCGACGGCTCCCAGCCCAGCGTCTCGTTGCCGATCACCAGCCGCCGGGCCACGCCCTCGATCAGGTCGACGGCGTCCGCGCCGGTGCGGGCCGGGCCGTCGGCGATGTCGGTCAGGTCGGCGGGCACGGCCACCGCCGCGCCGGGCTCGGCCAGCAGCGCGGACTCGTCCAGGCCGTACCGGCGGCACAGCGCCGCCCGCAGGCCCGGCAGCGCCCCGCGCACGCCGCCCCACACCTGGTTCGCGCGCAGCACCGCGAGCACCAGGTTGATCCGCGCCTCGCCCTCGGGCGCGCCGCCGAGGATGTGCAGGCCGTCGCGGATCTGCGAGTCCTTGACCTCGCACAGGTAGCCGTCCACGTGCAGGATGAAGTCGTCGAAGTCGTCCGCGCCGGGCATGTCGGCCTGGTGCAGGTCGTGGTGCAGCTGGGCGGCCTGGATCAGGGTCCAGATCTGGGCGCGCACCGCGGGCAGCTTCGTCGGGTCGAGCGCCTGCACGGTCGCGTACTCGTCGAGCA
Source organism: Catellatospora chokoriensis (assembly GCF_011297315.1). NCBI lineage: Bacteria > Bacillati > Actinomycetota > Actinomycetes > Micromonosporales > Micromonosporaceae > Catellatospora > Catellatospora chokoriensis. The sequence goes on along the minus strand of NZ_JAAOTI010000012.1, from coordinate 114,985 downwards.
GCTGCTCCAGTTTCGCCATCTCGCCGTACGTCTCCGCGCGGGCCATCGGCGGCACCAGGTGGTCCACGATCACCGCGTGCCCGCGCCGCTTGGCCTGGGTGCCCTCGCCCGGGTCGTTGACGATGAACGGGTACACCAGCGGCAGGTCCCCCAGCACCGCGTCCGGCGCGCACTCGCGGGACAGGCCCAGCCCCTTGCCCGGCAGCCACTCCAGGGTGCCGTGCTTGCCCAGATGCACCACCGCGTCCGCGCCGAACTCGGCGTCCAGCCACCGGTACGCGGCCAGGTAGTGGTGGCTCGGCGCGAGGTCCGGGTCGTGGTAGATGGCGACCGGGTTCTCCCCGAAGCCGCGCGGCGGCTGGATCATCAGCAGCACGTTGCCGAAGCGCAGCGCGGCCAGCACGATCTCGCCCCGGTCCACGTACAGCTCGCCCGGCGGCTCGCCCCACGCCGCCACGATGCCGTCGCGCAGGCTCGCGGGCAGCGCGTCCAGCCAGCGGGTGTGCGCGCGCAGCGGCACCCGCGCCGGGGCAGCCGCGAGCTGTTCCTCGGTCAGCCACTCCACGTCGTGCCCACCCGCCGCGATCAGCGTATGGATCAGCGCGTCGCCGTCCTCCGGGAAGCCCTCACCCAGGTCGTAGCCCGCCTCGCGCAGCGCCCGCAGCAGCACCACGGCGCTGGCGGGGGTGTCCAGGCCGACCGCGTTGCCGACCCGCGAGTGCCGGGTCGGGTAGCTGGACAGCACGATCGCGAGCCGCTTGTGCTCGTTGGGGACGTGCCGCAGCCGGGCCTGCCGCACCGCGATGCCCGCGACCCGGGCCGCCCGCTCCGGGTCGGCCGCGTAGACCGGGATGCCGTCCGGGCCCGGCTCCTTGAACGAGAACGGCACCGTGATCAGGCGGCCGTCGAACTCCGGGATGGCCACCTGCATCGCCGCGTCCATCGGGCTCAGCGCCGCGTCCGAGTCCTGCCAGACCGCCCGGGACGAGGTCAGGCACAGCGCCTGCAGCACCGGCACGTCCAGCTCGGCCAGCGCCGCCACCGACCAGGCCTCGTCGTCCCCGCCGCCGCTCGCGTCCGCCGCGACGGTGCCGCCCGCTGCCAGCACCGTGACGATCAGCGCGTCGCAGCCGCGCAGCAGGTCCCGCAGCCCGTCCGGCACCCCGCGCAGCGAGCCGCAGTACACCGGCAGCGGGTTCGCGCCCGCGTCGTGCAGCGCCCCGGCCAGGGTGTCCACGAACGCGGTGTTGCCCGCCAGCTCGTGCGCCCGGTAGTAGACGACCCCGACGGTCGGCCGTCCGGCCTCGTGCGCCGGGCCGGGGCGTACGCCGTACTCGGGCGCGGTGCGCGGCGCGTCGAAGCCCTCGCCGGTCATCAGCAGCGTGTCCGACAGGAACCGGTGCAGCTCGCGCAGGTTGTCCGCGCCGCCCTCGACCAGGTAACCCAGCGCCTCGCCGGCCACCCCGGCGGGCACCGTCGACTCGGCCTGCAGCGCGGCATCGGGCACCGCCTCCCCGCCCAGCACCACCACCGGCAGGCCCGCGGCGAGCACCGCGTCGAGCCCCTCCGGCCAGGTGCGCCGGCCACCGAGCAGGCGCACCACCCCGAAGGCGACGTCTCGCAGCAGCTCGGGGACGTCGCCGGCGTCTAGGCGGGCGGGATTGGCGATACGCCAGGGCGCGCCCGACGCCCGGGCGGCGAGCAGCTCGGTGTCCGCAGTGGACAGCAGCAGACCTTGCACAGCCGTCATGGCCGCGTACCTCCTGTCGGGGTCCGCGCCCCGGTAGCAGAGTCGATGCGGCGGCCGGAGTCTCCTGACTCCCGGATCTACGCCCGGCCCCGGGCCTTCCCTTGCGGTGGCCTCGGATCTCTCCGATGGGGTGGGGACGGGCTCCCCGGTCACAGTGGCGGGACCGTCTCGGATCTTCCCCGAGTTCCTCCCTGCCGCCGACTGCGATCCTAGCGGCAGATAATGGAGCATGGCCTATCAGTGGCTCGCCGCCGCCACCATGGTGGTGCACTTCGCGTTCCTCGCGTACGTCGTCGCGGGTGGTTTCCTCGCCTGGTGGCGGCCGTGGCTGATCTGGCCGCACGTGGTCGCCGTCGGCTGGGGTTTCGCCACGGTCGCCCTCGGCCTCGACTGCCCCCTGACGTACGTCGAGGACTGGGCCCGCCGCAAGGCCGGCGAGCAGGGCCTGAGCCGCGGGTTCATCGACACCTACCTGACCGGCGTGGTCTACCCCGAGCGGTACACCGTGCTGTTGCAGGTCCTGGCGGGTCTGGTCGTGCTGACCTCGTGGGCCGGCTTCCTGCTTCGCCGCAGGGCGACCCGCGACCGCGCCTGAGGCCCCGGCGTGGCGGCCATGGGGCGGCGGGTCACGGGCCGGCCGCTCGGGGTGGCGGTCACGAGATGGCGGTCACGAGGTGGCGGTCACGAGGTGGCAACAGCGGCGATATCGACAGGAAACCATTCGCCGATGTAATCCACGGTGACTCACCGAAGGTGAGGCGCGCCTAGGGTTCCGCCGCTCCGGCCCTGTCGTTTCGGGTCCCCGGACGGGCCTGGTCCGAGAGGCGCAGGCGGCCCGCGTTGCGGCGTGGCCGTTCCACGGCGGGACAAAAGCCCGGGAGACAGCCGAACACCTGGCTGTTTCACGGCCAGGCTCCTCGTTTCGGAGGTGCCCCATGGGCTTCGCCCACCACCATCACCACCACCGCCATGGCTCGCCGGAGGACAGCGCGCTGCGCGAGCAGCACGGCCTGCACGAGCACTACGGCCCCGAGGCGGCGTACGCCGTCGCGCGCGAGGCCGAGCTGCCGACCACGAAGTGGGAGGAGGAGATCGCCCGCGGGCTGGAGTACGGCCTGCCCGGCGCGGACTCCATCGTCGACAAGCGCATCCCGACGTTCTCCCGCGGCGAGCTGCCGCACTTCGCCGGGATCAACACCTTCCTCAAGGCCCCCTACCTGGAGGACGTGCGCCGGTGCGGCGAGTACGACGTCGCCGTGCTGGGGGCGCCGTTCGACGGCGGCACGACCTACCGCCCCGGCACCCGGTTCGGCCCGCAGGGCATCCGGCGCATCTCCGCGCTGTACGGCCCGTACAGCTTCGAACTGGGCGTGGACCTGCGGGAGTCGATCACGATCGCGGACCTGGGTGACGTGTTCACCATCCCCGCCAACATCGAGAAGACGTTCGACCAGATCTCCAAGGCCGTCGGCCACGTGTACGCCTCGGGCGCGTTCCCGGTCGTGCTCGGCGGCGACCACTCCATCGGCTACCCCACCGTGCGCGGCGTCGCCGAGCACCTGCAGGGCAACCTCGGCATCATCCACTTCGACCGCCACGTCGACACCCAGGAGACCGACCTCGACGAGCGGATGCACACCACCCCTTGGTTCCACGCCACGGACATCCCCAACGTGCCCCCGAAGAACCTGGTGCAGATCGGCATCGGCGGCTGGCAGGCCCCGCGGCCCGGCGTCCAGGTCGGGCGGGAGCGCGGCACCACGATCATGACGGTCACCGACTGCGTCGAGATGGGCATCGAGGCCGCCGCCGAACGCGCCCTGGAGGTCGCCTGGGACGGGGCCGAGGCGGTGTGGCTGTCCTTCGACGTGGACTGCCTGGACGCCGCGTTCGTGCCCGGCACCGGCTGGCCCGAGCCGGGCGGCTTCCTGCCCCGCGAGGTGCTCAAGTTCATCCAGCTCATCGCCGAGCGGCCGCTGGCGGGCATCGAGATCGTGGAGTGCTCGCCGCCGTACGACAACGCCGACATCACGTCGCTCATCGCGACCCGCGTCATCTGCGACACGCTCGGCTGCCTGGTGCGCGCCGGCCACCTGCCCCGCCGCAACTCCTGACCTCTCGACTGATCCAGGAGACATACATGAACCGACGTTTCCGCCACCGCCTCGCGGCCGTCACCGCCGTCGCCGCGCTGGTCCTGCCCGCCACCGCGTGCGGCGCGGACGAGCCCGCCCCGGGCGCGCCCGCCACCGTCGTGCTCGGCTTCAGCGCCTGGCCCGGCTGGTTCCCCTGGCAGGTCGCGCAGGAGCAGGGCCTGTTCGCCAAGAACGGCGTCACCGTCGAGCTGAAGTACTTCGACAGCTACACCGACAGCCTCACCGCGCTGGCCACCGGCAACCTCAGCGCCAACAGCCAGACGCTGGGCGACACGCTGACCTCGGTCAGCGGCGGCGCGCAGCAGACCATCGTGCTGGTCAACGACAACTCCACCGGCAACGACCAGATCATCGCCAAGCCCGGCATCAACACCGTCGCCGATCTCAAGGGCAAGCGGGTCGCCGTCGAGCAGGGCACCGTCGACCACTACCTGCTGCTGCTGGCGCTGAAGACGGCCGGGCTGACCGAGGCCGACATCGCGCTCAAGCCGATGCTGACCGACGCCGGCGCGGCGGCGTTCACCACCGGTGAGGTCGACGCGGTGGGCGCGTTCGCCCCGTTCACCACCACCGCGCTCGGCCTGGCCGGCAGCAAGGCCATCGCCACCAGCGCCGACTTCCCCGGCGCGATCCCCGACCACCTGGTCTTCACGGCCGCGTTCGTCAAGGACCACCCGACCGAGGTGCAGGCCGTGGTCAAGACCTGGTTCGACACCCTGGCCTGGATCAAGGCCAACCCGGACGCCGCGATCGACATCATGGCGAAGAAGGCCGGGGTCAGCGCCGCCGACTACAAGTCGTACGACGCCGGCACGACGATCTTCACCCGGGAGCAGAACCTGGCCGCGTTCACGCCCGGCTCGACCCCCGCCAACCTCGACTTCCAGGCGAAGTCGATCGCCGAGTTCATGGTCTCGGCGAAGCTCGTCGACTCCGCGCCGCCGCTGGACGGCCTGCTCGAACCCAAGTTCGTCCAGGCGGTGTCGCCATGAGCCTGCTCACCGAAGGCGGGCCGGAGCCGGCCGGCAGCGCAGGGCAGGCGGACACGGCAGATGTGCCGGTGGCCCACGGTGCCACTGGCCGTCCTGCGGCGGACAACTCCTTGACGCCCGCCTCAGTGCCCGGCTCCTCAGTGCCCGGCTCCGCGGCACCCGGCTCCGCGGCACCCGGCTCCGCGGCACCCGGCTCCGCGGTGCCCGGCTCCTCGGTGCCCGGCGTCCTCGTCGCCGGCGACGCCGTGTCGCCGGAGCGCGGCCCGGCCGTGGCACCCGAAGACCTGACCGGCAGCTCCGGACCGGCCGACGGCGCGGTCGGTCCGGAGCACGCCGGTCCGGGAGCCGGGGCGGCGGCGTTCGCGCCGCTGCCCCGGCGGCAGCCGCCGCGCCGCGTGCCGCGGGTCTTCGCGATCCGCGCCCCGATCCCCCGGCCGTCCCGGCTGGCGCTGACCGCGCTCTCGGTGCTCGTGCCACTCGCCTTGTGGCAGGTGCTCAGCGTGGCCATCGACGGCCGTCCCGACTACCTGCCGTCCCCCGCGCAGGCCTGGGCGGCCGGGCTCGATCTGGCCCGCGACGGGCTGCTGCTCGGCGACACCCTCGCCAGCATCCGGCGGGTGCTGCTCGGCTTCGGGCTGGCCGTGGCGGTCTCGGTGCCGCTCGGCATCGCGATGGGTGCGTTCCAGGCCGGGCGGGCCACCTTCGAGCCCGTCATCGGCCTGCTGCGCTACCTGCCGGCGAGCGCGTTCATCCCGCTGCTGGCCCTGTGGCTGGGCATCGACGAGATGTCGAAGGTGGCGCTGCTGTTCCTCGGCACCGTCTTCTTCAACACCCTGATGACCGCCGACGCGGTACGCCGGACACCCGACGCGCTCGTGGATGTGTCGTACACCCTCGGCGCGCGCCGCGGGGAGGTGCTGCGCAAGGTCGTCATCCCGCACTCACTGCCCGGCATCCTCGACGCGATCCGGGTCAACGCGGCCGCGGCCTGGAACTTCGTGGTCGTCGCCGAGCTGTTCGCGGCCGAGGAGGGCCTCGGCTACCGCATCGTGCGGTCGCAGCGCTTCAACCAGATCGACCGCATCTTCGCGGTCCTCGTGGTCATCGCGCTGATCGGCCTCACCATCGACATCGCGCTGCGCCTGCTGCGCGACCGGGTCGGCAGGTGGACCTCATGACCCGAGCACCGCGACGACCGCGCGCACGCCTGCAGGCGGCGGTGACCGGAGCAACCCGACGACCGCGCGCGCACCTGCATGCGGCCACGACCAGAACGCCGCGGCAGCCGCCCGGCCGGATCGAAAGGCTGCCCTGATGACCGGAACGCTGCGCCTTCGGGCCGTCGGCAAGGACTTCGCCCGCGGCCGGGAGCAGGTGCGCGCACTGGAGGACATCGACCTGGAGGTCGCCCGGGGCTCGTTCGTGTGCGTGGTCGGCGCGTCCGGCTCCGGCAAGTCGACCCTGCTCTCCCTGATCGCGGGCCTGTCCCGGCCCACCACGGGCGAGGTGCTGCTCGACGGGATACCCGTCACCGGGCCCGGACCCGACCGCGGCCTGGTCTTCCAGACCGGCGCCGTGTACCCCTGGCGCACCGTGGCCCGCAACGTCGCGTTCGGACTGGAACTGCTCCCCCTCAGCCGCGGCGAGCGGGCGGCCCGCGTCGACCACTACCTCGCCGCGACCGGCCTGACCAAGTTGCGCCACGCGCTGCCCCGGCAGCTGTCCGGCGGCCAGCGCCAGCGTGTCGCCATCGCCCGCGCGCTGGCCTGCGAACCCGAGGTGCTGCTGCTCGACGAGCCGTTCGGCGCGCTCGACGTGCAGACCAAGGAGGACATGCAGCTGTTCATCCGCCGCCTGTGGCAGGAGTGCGGCACCACCGTCATCATGGTCACCCACGATGTGGAGGAGGCCGTCTTCCTCGGCGAACGCGTCATCACCCTGGCCAGCAACCCCGGCCGCGTCGCCGCCGACGTGACCGTGCCGCTGCCCGGCGAGCGCGACCTCACCGTCAAGCGCGACGCCGCCTTCCTGGGCGTACGCGCGCAGATCGAGGACCTGGTCCGGCTCTACCACCACGACCAGGCCGGCTGACCGGTCAGCCGGTCTGCGGTCGCAGCGCCTCACCGCTGTTCACGTGGAAGTGCAGGTGTCTGGAGTCCTGGTACCGCCCGAGGTTGGTGAGCACCCGGCAGGCTCCGTGCTCGCGGCTGACGTCGGCGGCGACCTGCCGCACCACCGCCAGCACCGCGTGCAGCACCGGCTCGCCGGCGTCGCCGAGATCGACGAGGGAAGGCACGTGCCGCTTCGGCACGACCACGATGTGCACCGGCCAGTACGGGCGGGTGTGGTGGAACGCCAGCACCTCGTCGGTCTCGGCGACCACCCGCACCGGCGTGCGCCCGCTGAGCGCCTCGTCGCAGTAGAAGTCGTCGGTCATCGGCCCACCCCCGTCAGCACGGCTCCCCCGCCCTGTCGTCCGGCCTGCGACCCAGGGCACACGAGCAGCCACGCTAGCAGCGCTGCCGCGGCTCGCGGGCCGGCCCCGATGCGCACGGGCGCGCGGGCGCACGGGCGCGCGAGCGCCGGGCACATAGCGTCGACCGGACCGCCATAGAGTGCGTGGATGATCGAACAGCTCACCCCCGGCGGGCGGCCCGCGTTCGTCGTCAACGTCGAGGTCCACCTGCATCGCGACGGCCGCTGGCTGCTCATCAAGCGCAGCGAGCAGGAGGCCCACGCCGCAGGCCTGCTGTCCGGCGTGGGCGGCAAGGTGGACCTGCCGGCCGGGCCCGTCGTGCCCGACGTCCTGGAGCAGACCGCACGGCGCGAAGTGGCCGAGGAGATCAACGTCGACCTCACCGGCGTCCCGCTGACATACGTGGAGAGCAGCCTGTTCACCGCCGACGACGGCGACCTGGTGGTCAACGTCGTCTTCGCCGCCGCGCTCCCGGCCGACGCCGAGCCCTTCCCCGCAGCACCAGACGAGGTCGCCGACATCGTCCACCTGACCTTCGCCGAGGCCGACGCCGACCCGAACCTGCCGCCCTGGATCCGGCGCAGCCTGACCCTGGCCGTGGCCGCCACGACCGGCCCGTGACGACACATTATTGATCGATCATCTTCACCGCGGATTGTCGTACACGGGTTCTAAAATGGAGTCATGCGGGAAGCGCTGGTGCAGGCAGAGCGGACAGTCGCCGCCTGCACCGACGCACCCGTGTGGCCGCTGGCCGACGCTGAGCTGATCACCGCACTCGATGCCGCGCACCGCTTGCGGGAACGCCTGGCCGGCGTGGAGCTGTCCCTGGTCCGCGAACTCGACGCCCGTGCCGTCCCGACCGCCCACGGCGCGTCCAGCACAGCGGTCTGGCTGCGCGAGCACTGGCGCATCGGCATACGCACCGCCAAGCAGACCGTCGAGCTCGCCCGGTCACTCGACCGCCTGCCCGCGACGGCCGAGGCCCTCGCCGCCGGAACCGTCAACACCGAGCAGGCCGCCGTCATCGCCCAGGCGCTCGCCGAACTTCCCGCCCTGGCAGGACTGGAGACCGCGGCGAAGGCCGAGGCCGCCCTGATCGGATTCGCCGCCCAGTTCGAGCCGTCCGTCCTGCGCCGCTTCGGGGAGCGCGTCCTCACCCACGTCGCCCCTGACCTGGCCGAAGAGCACGAGCGCCAGGCACTGGCCGAGCACGAGGAACGCGCGCACGCGGCGCGCACCCTCACCCTGACGCCCGACCGCAGCGGGCGCGTGCGGCTGGCCGGCTGGCTCGACACCGAAGCCGCCGCCGTCGTCACCGCCGCCCTCGACCCGCTCGCCCGCCCCGGGGCCCTCGACCCCGCCCGTCCTTACGTCCGCACCGGTGACGGCATCGCGGAAGACACCGGAACCGATGACGGGTCACGCACTGCCGGGCACTTCGCGCCCGAAAAGACCCATGACACGCGCACCGCGGGTCAACGGCGTGCCGACGCCCTCACCGAGATCTGCCGCCGCGTTCCAGCCTCGGGCGAACTGCCCGACAACGGCGGCGACCGCCCTCAACTCATCGTCACCGTCGACTACGACGACCTCGCCCGACGCACCGGCGCGGGACTGCTCGACAACGGTTCGACGCTCACCCCCGGCACCGTCCGCCGCGTCGCATGCGATGCCCAGGTCATCCCTGCCGTTCTCGGTGGCGACGGACAGCTGCTCGACCTCGGCCGAACCCGCCGTCTCTACACCGGGGCCCTGCGCCGGGCGCTCGTCCTCCGCGACCGAGGCTGCGCGTTCCCTGGCTGCGACCGCCCACCGCGCTGGTGCCAGGGGCACCACATCCGCCACTGGGCGGGCGGCGGCCCCACCGACCTCGACAACGCCGTCCTGCTCTGCGGACACCACCATCGCGTCATCCACCACGACGACTGGCACGTCCGGCTCGGCCACGACCGACGACCGGAGTTCATCCCGCCCGGCTACGTGGACGTCGCTCGGCATCCCCGCCGCAACACCTTCCATCTGCGGCCCTAGGCCGCGCCCGATCGGTGATCACACCGGGCCGAGCAGGTCTTCGCTCGGCGAAAGCTGCGCGCCCTGCGGCGCTCCGCCAGGCCGACCGGCCCGGTCCGCGACGACCAGCTCGGTGCAGGAGCGCTCGCATCGTGCCTCCTCCCAGCGCGGACACCAGCCCGTCACCGACCGCGCCGCCGCCAGCCGTCGCCACCTCGGCACCACCGCGGCACCCGGCGAACCGCGATCACACCACCAGCGTCGCAGCCCGTGCGGCGAGGCCGAGGCCGACGAGCAGCACCATCGCGCTCGCGGCATACGGCCCGGCCAGGCGCAGCCGACGGAACCGGTCGAACCGTCCCGCCCAGCGGTCACGGACCTTGAGCAGGAGCAGCCCCGCCACGGTGAGCGTGCCCGCCATGCCCAGCCCGTAGGCGAGCACCAGCAGGATGCCGAATCCGGTCCGACCCAGCGCGATCGCACCCAGCAGCACGACCAGCGCGGACGGGCTCGGCACCAGGCCCGCCGCCACCCCGATCGCCCCCAGCCCGAACCACCCGCGCCCCGTGTCCTTCCCGGCGTGGCCGCCATCGTGGGAGTGCGCCCGGCCGAACAGTCCATGACGATGCGCATGCCCGTGCGAGCCGACGCCGACCGAGCCATGTGCCAGCCCACTGGGGAGCCGCGAGCCGCGGTGATCCGCGCCCTGGCCGTGCGCGTCGTGGGCGCGCGAACCGTGGCCGTGCGCGTCGTGGGCGCGCGAACCGTGACCGTGCGCGTCGTGGGCGCGCGAACCGTGACCATGCGAACCGTGGGCGTGCGCGTCGTGGGCGTGCGAACCGTCGGCGTGCGCGTCGAGGCTGTGCGAACCGTGGGCGTGGTCGGACGTGTCGTGGGAGTGGCCGCGTGCGGGTCTGCGGCGCAGGCTGGTCAACAGCATGGCGAGGCCCACAGTGATCACGATGGTGCCACTGGCCAGACCAAGCCAGCCCAGGACGGTCTGGCCGGTCAGGCCGGAGACCGCGGTGAGCAGAAGACCCAGGGCGATGACGCCGCCGGTGTGCGTCGCGGTGACGGTCGCGCCGACGGTCACCGCGTCGCGGGGACGGCCCGCGCGGCCGGCCAGGTATACCGCCATCACCGTCTTGCCGTGTCCCGGGAGCAGCGCGTGGCCCGCGCCGAGCACCAGGGCGAGCAGGACGGCGAGCAGTCCGACCAGTGGGGTGAGCCGGTCGGCGCCGACGCTGTCGAGGACCTGCTGCTGCGCCCAGGCGGCCCAGCGCAGCGGTGCGGGGTCGTCCGGTCGCGCAGGTGCGCCCAGGTCAGGTGTTGTGCCGGGCGCGATGGCGGCTGTCGGCTCGCCCGCTGATGCGGCGGCGGTGGCCGGACGGGCGGACAGGCGGGCGTCGCGCACATCGAGCGGGGATCCGAGCAGATCGACGGGGTAGTCGCGCAGTTCGTTCGTGGCGCTGCGGGCGGGCACGGGTGAGCCGGGCAGGTCGACGCCCACGCCGGCCGCGGTGATCTCACGCCAGCCGACGTGGTCGGCGAGGTGACCGTTGTGGACGGTGAGCGTCGCGGCGCGGTCCAGCTGGGCCGGGGCGCTCAGGGTGCAGGTGATCCGGCTGGTCGGCAGGCCCGCCGAGCCTGGTTCGAGGGTCATCGCGGTCGTGTCGACGGCCCAGCCCAGGGGGCGATCGTCGATGCGTACCGCCAGGTCCCGGGCGAAGGCGCCGCACGCGGCCGCAGCGTGGGCACGCAGCTCGGACGCGTCGGCGACGCCGTCTCCGGAGGTGTCGACGACGCCCCGCTGCTGCAGCGTGGGCAGTTCGGCGACGTCGAGGATCGTGGTGGCGTCGACGCGGTCGGGCCGCACGGTCAGCGCGACCGACTGGTTGATGGAGAGGTTGCCGAGCGGGTGCGCCGAGGCGGGGGCGGGCAGCAGCGCGAGCGCGGCGCCCACCAGCGCCGCCACCGGCAGCGTCCTTCTGATCAGCTTGCGGTTCATCGGGCACCTGCCGAGGCCAGGGCGCGCGCCGCGGCGGGCGCGTCGACCGGGGAGAAGTGGGGGTTGAGGTCCAGTGACCGCGCGAGATCGCGCCGGGCCGCGGCCCAGTCGCCGAGGGCCAGTTCGATCATTCCCAGGTGGTACGCGTACAGCGCGCTGCGCGCGCCGAGCGCCGCCGCACCCTTCGCCAGGGGCAGCGCCTCGGCGGAACGCCCGGCCTGGTGCAGGGCCCAGGCGAGGGTGTCCGCGACGTCGGTGTGCTTGCGCCGCCGCCACTCGGCCGTGGCCAGCCGCACCGCGGTGGCGTGGTCGCCGCGGGCCAGGGCCAGTTCGGCGGCGGCGAGATCGTCCCCGCCTCCCCCGGTCGCCAGCAGGTCGAGCGCGGCCTGTGCCAGCGTCAGTTGCGCCTCGGCTTCGGCGGCGCGGCCGAGCGAGCGCAGCAGCAGCGCGTGCTCGACCAGCAACGACGGTGTGGGCAAGGCGGCGGTCAGTGCGGCGTACCCGGCCAGCGCCTCGGCGGTGCGGCCGCTCGCCGCGTCGACGCGGGCGAGCCCGTGGCGCAGCGGCAGGTAGCCGGCGTCCGCGGCCAGCCCGGCCTGGTAGGCGGCGCGGGCCGCGACGAGGTCGCCGCCGTGCCAGGCCAGGTCACCGAGCTGGTGGTGGACGAAGGCGAGGTCGGCGGGTGCGATCGCGGTGGTGAGCGCCTGGGTCCACAGCGTGCGGGCCTCGTCGACCCGGCCGTGCTGTTCGAGGTCGTACGCGGCCCGGGACAGCGCGGGCAGGCCCGGCCGCAGGTCGAGCATGCGCTGCGCCGCCTCGGTCGCCTCGGCGGGGCGGCCGAGCTGGGTCAGCGCGTCGGTCAGCACGCCGTACGCGTCGGCGCTGAACGGGTTGACCGCGATCGCCTGCCGGGCCAGCCGCTCGGCCTGCGCGAAGTCGTGCCGTGCGTTGGCCAGCGCGCCCAGCCCGGTCAGCGCACCGTGGTTGCCCGAGCCGGTGCCGGCGCCGGTCGCGGTGCCGTCGGCGGCCGGGCCCGCCGGGTGCAGGCGCAGCGACTCGCGCAGCGCGCCGTCGGCCCGGGTGTAGTAGCCGGGGTCACCGGTGATCCGGGCCCGCTCGACGTACGCGCCGCCGAGCGCCGCCCAGGTGGTCCAGTCGCCGGGCACGTCCCGCAGCCGCGCCTGGGCCTGCTCGATCGACCTGACCAGCGGATCGCCCTGCGCGTACGCGGGTTCGGCCTGCCACGCCCCGGGTGCGGCGCCGAAAGCGCCCCCGAGGCCGAACAGCGCCACGGCGGTGACGCCCACCGCGATGCCGCGCCGCCACATGCCGCGCCGCCATATGCTCCGTCGCCACATGGTTCTCCCCTTTCACGAGTCGGCGAGGGGAAGGGCACCTTCTCCATCGCAGAGCGATGGGAAGGTGCCCTTCCTCTCTCAGTGGGTGTGCGCGGGTTCGTCGGGGCTGTGGGTGTGGTCGCCGGTGCGGTTGCGGCGGCGCATCCACCAGCCGGCGAAGAACAGCAGGCCCAGGCCGCCGGCGACGGACGAGCCGACCACCGTCATGGTCTCGCCGGTGGACATGCCCTCCTCGGTGGCGGAGGACGCTGCCGCCGGGGACGGGTCGGCCGAGGCCGGGGCTGCCGGACCAGCGCCTGCCGCGCCGGCCGCGTTGACCGCGGTCGCGTTGGGCAGGGCGACGTACGGGAAGGTGTCGCCGAAGGCGTTCTCGTTGGCGTCGACCGCGTCCCCGGCGGCCAGCGCGTCCACGATCTTGCCGGTCTGCGCCGCGCCGACCAGGGCCTGCAGTTCGATGTCGACGACGTCGTCGGCCAGCCGCCGCCCGTTCGGGAAGCCCTGCAGGTCGCCGCCGACGACGCCGAGCCGGTTCGGGTCGGCGGTGACCGGCACGGACAGGTTCAGCCGCAGCATCTCCGACGGGCGGAACTTCGCCGGGTTCACGTCGGCGTTGTTGAGCTGCGAGTTGAGGTCCGCCTTGATCGGGCCGTCGGCCTTGGTGGTGATCCCGGTCAGGAAGATCTCGACCAGGTCGTTGCGCGGGGTGGCCGGCGCGGGGATGTTGTATATCGCCTCGATCAGCTTGGGCACCTCGGGTTCGGTGACCCGCTTGACCAGCTGCGGGATGTTCGCGTCGCCGTCGGGCCGGGAGGCGTTGAAGGCGTCCTTGAGCCCGGCGGGCACGACGACCTCGTTGACCAGCGGGTTGCCCAGCCGCGAGACCTGCACCCGGTCACCGCCGCGCGGGTCGCCGGTGCGTCCGGTGATGCGCACCCGGGGCCGCTCGGTGGTGGTCCACACGCCGATCACGGGGTTGCGCGCGCCGTCCCCGCGCAGGGCGACGTCCTTGAACGGCACCTCCAGCGCGATGGTGTTGACGTTGTACCCGGCGAGCGTGTCCTGCCCGGTTTCGCTGAGGTCGCCGCCGTAGAGCAGGTCGAACACCCGCAGGTCCAGGAAGAACGGGTCGTCGGCCTGCCCGGCGAAGATGCGCCAGCCGCCGGGCAGCTTGACGGTGGCCTGCTCGCGCAGCGCGTTGTAGTCCGGCATGGACGCCGGACCCACCCGCGAGGGTGCGACCGCCACGTTGGTGGCGCGGGTGCGGAAGGCCTCGCCGTTGAACGAGGACTCCAGCGTGTACGTCTGCTTGAACAGCAGGTTCTCGTCGTCGAGCGAGGTCACCGGCCCGTTGTTGAGCAGGAAGGTGGAGTTGCCGCGCTTGTCGACGTTCTTGAACGTCCACCGGAAACGGGCATCGGGCCGGGCGTCCCCGTCGCTGTCCACATTGATCATGTACTGCGCGTCGGTGGCGAACGGGTAGAAGTTGGGGCCGCCGTTGGGCTCCTGGAACGGCACCCAGTTCGCCACGAACGTGACGTAGCCGGGGCGGTCCGGGCTGACGAACGCGTACAGGTCCGTCGCGTCCACGGCGGGGTCTTGCGCGATCAGGGGCGCCTCGCGGTGGCTGGACGCGCCGGCCGCACCGGGCCCTAGCGCGTACAGCCCGCCGGAGACGGCGATGCAGGCCGCCAGGGCGACCGCGACCGGGATGCCGCGGCGGCCCCGGGGGCGCAGGGTGAGTTTCATGATCCGTCCTCCCCAGTTCCTACTGAGTCGAGGGGCGGGACGCGCCTGCCGCGTCCGTCGTGGCTGCTTCGGACCGGCGGGAGGGCATAGATGGGTGCCTGTCCGGTTGCCGTCAACGGGCCATCCGCGAGGCCCTCGGCACCGAAGCACCTCTTCGGCACCGCCGAACGCGAGACCCGACCTGACCGTTTGCGAATGACTGCAGACACGTACCCATGGGTGCAAGATGGGGAATTTAGGACAATAGGATGACCGCCGTGACACGTACCTTCACCACGCGCCATGCGGTCATCGGGCTCACCGCGGTCGCGATGCCGCTGACCCTCACCGCGGCGGCGGTGAAGGACCCGATCGATCCGGCGATCCAGATCGACGACGTCCGGCGGGTCAGCGTGTCCGAGGTCATCGACGTGCCGGCGCAGGTCAACGCCCGCAACGCGGCCACCCTGCGGGCCGCCGCGCGGGGCGTGCTGGTCGATCTCGTGGTGGAACCCGGGCAGCTGGTAGAGGCAGGCGACGTCCTGGGCGTGATCGACTCCCCGATCGCGCAGCAGCGCCTGGCCCGCGCCCAGGCCGCCGCGGACACCGTGAAGGTGATCCACAAGATCACCCCAGCCAGCCTGGACGACCTGATCTGCGACATCCAGGAGCAGGGCAACAACCAGTACGACGCCGCGAAGGACCGCGCCCGGCTGATCCC
This sequence comes from Catellatospora chokoriensis, assembly GCF_011297315.1. Lineage (NCBI taxonomy): Bacteria > Bacillati > Actinomycetota > Actinomycetes > Micromonosporales > Micromonosporaceae > Catellatospora > Catellatospora chokoriensis. Next base: position 99,786 of record NZ_JAAOTI010000012.1, on the reverse strand, counting down.
TGTCCCCAAGCTGCGGGACAAGGTGCTCGACCAGATCGACGAAGAGCAGGACCAGTTCAACGACACCATCGACGACCTGAACGACTTCACCGACGACGTCGACAAGAACCTCAGCAAGATCTACAAGATCCTGGTCGGGCTCAACGGCGTGCTCCGCCTGCTCACCCAGTCGGCCCTGGATGCGGCGCAGAACACCGTGGACGCGCTCACCCTGCGCGCCCCCATCGCGGGAACGGTGCAGCTCGGCGGCCCCGAGAGCAACGCCGTCATCAGTGAACTGCTCGCGGACCGCCTGCCGCAGGGTCCGCTGGCCTCGCTGCTGCCCGGGCTCACCGGCATCGACATCGGGACCGGCGGCGCCGGCGACGCGGGCGTGGACGCCACACCCCAGGAGGGCGACCCGGTCACCGCCGGCAAGGCGATCGTGACCATCGTGGACGCCAGCGTGCTGACCGTCGTCGGCCAGCTCGACGAGACCGACGTGCTGCAGGTCAGACAGGGCGACGAGGCCTCGGTGTCGCTGGAGGCGACACCCGGCACCACGTACACCGCGACGGTCCTCTCGATCGACACGCTGCCCACCCCGGCCGCCCGGGGCGGCGTCTCCTACCGCACCACGTTCAGCCTGGAGGGCCCGCTCGACCCGGCGCCGCTGCCCGGCATGACCGGCACCGCGCACCTGCCCCTCGGCGGCACGACCGCCTCGCTGTCGGTGCCGCTCAAGGCGGTCCTCCAGGAGGCGGGACAGCACTTCGTCTGGCTGGTCCGCGCCGGCAGGGCCGTCAAGCAGCTGGTCAAGGCGGGCAAGGCCGGGCCGGACCGGCAGGAGATCCTGGAGGGCCTGGAGGACGGCGACCGCCTCGTCGTCAGCGGCCTGGAGAAGATCATCGACGGGATGACCGTCGAGTGAGGCCCGCCATCGAGGTACGCCAGGCAGCCCGGGCGTACCGGGTCGGCGAGACGGAGGTCGTGGCGCTGCGCGGGGTGAGCCTGACCCTGCACCGCGGCGAGCACCTGGCGGTGGTCGGGCCGTCGGGCTCGGGCAAGTCCACCCTGCTCCAGCTGCTCGGCGGGCTGGACCGGCCGACCGCGGGCAGCGTGCTCCTCGACGGGCGGGACACGGCCACCCTGTCGCAGGCCGAGCTGGCCCGCATCCGCAACCGTGTCATCGGCTTCGTGTTCCAGGGCTTCCACCTGCAGCCGCGCGCCAGCGCCCTGGACAACGTGGCGCTGCCGCTGGTCTACGGCGGTGTCCGCCGTGCCGAGCGCCGCCGTCGCGCGGCCGACATGCTAGACCGCGTCGGCCTGGGCCACCGCGCCCGGCACCTGCCCGGCCAGCTGTCCGGCGGCGAGCAACAGCGGGTGGCCGTGGCCCGCGCGCTGGTCACCGAACCGGCGGTGCTGCTGGCCGACGAGCCGACCGGCAACCTCGACTCCGCCACCGGCGAGCGCCTGCTTGACCTCCTGGCGGACCTCAACGCCGAGCATCGGGTGGCCCTGGCGATCGTGACCCACGACCACGAGGTCGCGGCACGCGCGCGCCGGCAGATCGTGATGCGTGACGGCCGCATCGTCAGCGACAGCCGCACCGTAAGCGGCAACGGCAACGGCAACGGCAGCGACAGCGGCAACGGCAACGGCAACGTGAGCGGCAGCGGCAGCGGCAGCGGCAACGCGCAGCACGCGACGGCCGGCCCGGACCGCTCGGGGCAGGGACGGGCATGAGGATCGGCGAAGCGGTGCGGGTCGCGGTCGGCGCGCTGGTGGCGGCACGGCTGCGGACCGCGCTCACCATGCTGGGCGTGACGGTCGGGGTCGGCTCGGTGATGGTGCTGATCGCGATGGGCGACGGCACCCGCCAGGAGGTGGCCGGCCGGGTCGACGAGTTGGGCTCGAACCTGCTGCTGGTGGTGCCCGGCAAGATCGAGATCGGCATGCCGGCGGTCTCCCGGATGCAGCTGTCCGACGTGGCGGCGGTGACCCGGATCGTCGGGGACCCCACCCGGGTCGCGGCCTCGGTCGCCTCCGGCGAGATGGTGCAGGCGGGCACCGCCAAGACGTTCACCACGGTGGCCGGCGTGCTGGAGAACAACCGCTCGGTGCTGGTACGCGAGCTGGCCCGCGGCACGTACCTCAGCCGGACCGATGTGGACAGCGCGCGGCGGGTGGCGGTGCTCGGGGCGAGCGTGGCCCGAGCGCTCTACGGCGGGACCGACCCGGTGGGCCGCCAGATCACCGTCGCGGGGGTGCGGTTCCGGGTCGCCGGGGTGTTCGCGCCGCTCGGGCAGAGCCTGGGCGTCGATCGCGACGACGAGGTGCACATCCCGCTCACCACGGCGCAGCGACTGTTCGCCACGACCCGGGTGGACGGCCTCGCGGTGCGCGCCACCGACCCGGCGGGCATGTCCGCGCTCGGCGACCGGATCGTGGCCGAGCTGGGCAGACGCCACCCCGACAGCACCTTCAGCGTGGTCACCCAGGATCAGATCCTCAGCGTGCTCGGCGACATCCTGGACGTGCTTACCGGTGTGCTCGGCGCGACGGCGGGCATCTCGCTGCTGGTCAGCGGGGTCGGGGTCGCCAACATCATGCTGGTGTCGGTGCGCGAGCGCACCCGCGAGATCGGTCTGCGCAAGGCCGTGGGCGCCCGCCCGGCCGACATCGGCGCCCAGTTCCTGGCCGAGGCGGTGCTGCTGACCAGCATCGGCGGCGTGCTCGGCATCGCCCTGGGCACGGCCGCCACCCTCGCCGTCGAGCGTTACACGCCCCTACCCACGCTGCTCACCGCCTGGTCCGTCGCCCTCTCCTTCGGCGTCGCCGCCGCCGTCGGCCTGACCTTCGGCACGCTGCCCGCTCTGCACGCCGCCCGCCTGGACCCCGTCCCCGCCCTGCGCGCCGAGTGACTCGCGCACCACGTCAAGGCGCACCAAGCGGAAGGAAGGGCACCTTCCACCACACACGGCGGTGTGCCGAGCTGCTGCTCGTCTCGCTGACGCGAACCGACGACGCCCTTCCTCTCATGCAGGCGGGAGGGTGGTCAGGCCTGGGCGAGCTTCACGGTCGGGGTGACCTTCACGATCACGCGCACCTCGTCGGCCTTGCGCCACGGGTAGGTGTCCTTGCCGAGGTACTTGTACGCGAGCTTGTCGATGTGCGCGTCCGCGCCCTCCTCGACGAACTCGACGGTCCCCTTGACCCACAGCGTGCGGTAGTCGTTGGCCTTGTCCACGATGGAGATGCCGACTCGCGGGTCGCGGACCATGCTGTTGTACTTCACCCGGCCCTTGGCGGTGTTGAAGAGGATGTGCTCGCCGTCGGTGTCGACCCAGACGGGGGTCACGTGCGGCGAGCCGTCGAAGTCCACCACGCCGACGTGGGCCAGCTGGGGCTCGTTGAGCAGTGCGATGTCGTCAGCGGTCAAAATAGTCATAGCACGCAATCTACCCGTTATCTCCGGGCGAGAAACGGCTACTCCGCGGGCATCGGGATGCGCAGCGACATCGTGCCGCGCAGGTCGAGCCAGGCGCTGCTCGGGCCGCGGACCAGCCGCATCACCACCTCCTGGCAGGAGGGGCAGCGCGCGACCAGGCCGGGCGCGTGGGTGTAAACCTTCATGCCCGCCACCGGCCCCTCGTCGCCGCAGCTGACGCAGCGCCCGGTGGCGCCGGTCATGTCCACCGCGAAGATCTCGCGCAGCGGCCCCGCCATCGCGTTGCCGTCGGTGAAGTCGTCGGAGAAGATCTCCATTACGGTATGCCTCCCGTCAGGTGCCGCCCTCAGGTGCCACTGGGTCCGAAGCGCTCGGTCTTCACCCGGCGGGCGTCGTGGCCCAGGGCGATCAGGATGTCGGCGACCGCCTCGACGAAGCCGGTCGGCCCGCACACGAAGCAGGCCGGCTGGAAGTCCGGCGGCCAGCCGCCGTTGTTCACGTCGGCCACGCCCAGCCGGCGCGGCGGCAGCGGCCAGCCCTCGGGCGTCTTGCGGGTGTACACGTAGCTGACGTCCAGCCCGAAGTCGTCGCGGACCCGCGTGCGCAGCTCGTCGGCGTAGTAGCGGTCCTCCGGCGTGCGCGCCGAGTAGATCAGGCGGAACAGCGCCTTGCTGCCCGCCGCGCGCCGGGCGCGGATCATCGCCATCAGCGGCACGATGCCCGAGCCGCCGCCGATCAGCAGTACCGGCGCCGGGTCCGCGGACCGCCAGACGAACCAGCCGCCCACCGGCCCGCGCAGCTCGATCACGTCACCGACGGACAGCGTCTGGATGAGGTACGGCGACACCTCCCCGTCCTCGACCAGCTGCACGGTCAGCGCCACGCGCGTGCCGTCGGCGGGCGTGGCGATGGAGTAGCTGCGCTCGGTGCTGTACCCGTCCTCGGCGGTCAGCCGCACGTCGACGTGCTGACCCGGCAGGTGGCCCGGCCAGTCGGGCACGTCGAACACCAGGGTGCGCGCGCTGGGCGTCTCGTCCCGGAACTCGACCAGCCTGGCCGCCCGCCAGACCAGCCGCGGGCTCAGTCCCCCTGATACCGCTGCTCGCGCCATGGGTCACCGTAGTCGTGATAGCCGGCGCTCTCCCAGAAGCCCGGGGTGTCCTCGTCGCTCAGCGTGATGCCGCGCACCCACTTCGCCGACTTCCACAGGTAGAGGTGCGGCACCAGCAGCCGGGCCGGTCCACCGTGCTCGGGCGTCAGGTCCTCGCCGTCGAACCGGTACACGATCCAGGCCTGCCCGTTGCGCAGGTCCTCGTACGGCAGGTTCGTGGTGTAGCCGCCGTACGAGTGGACCAGCGCGTAGTCCGCGCCCGTGTCCACGCCCTCGAACAGCACGTCCAGGCTGACGCCCTGCCAGTCCGTGTGCAGCTTCGACCACTTGGTCACGCAGTGCAGGTCGACCGTCGGCCGCTCGCTGGGCAGCGCCATCAGCTGCTGCCAGTCCCACCGGTGCTTCTCCCCGGCCTCCGTGATGATCACGAACTCCCAGGTGTCCGTGGGCACCCGCAACGTCGGTCCCGCCGTCAGCACCGGGAAGTCCTCGGTCAGGTACTGCCCCGGCGGCAACCTGACCTCGCCGCCCTCAGTCCCCCGCCGCCCCCGGAACCCCGGCGACACAATCCCACCCATCCCCCACAACTACCACCCCACCCCCGCCCCACCACACCACTTTCCCGCGTTGATCATGAACTTATGGACGTGTTCGACGGCGTGCCACTCCCCCAACTTCATGATCGCCGAGAGGGTGGGCGGGGCCCACGAGCGCGTGCGGAGGGCGTCGGGGATGCAGAAAGGCGCGCCCGCGAGGCGGGCGCGCCTTTCTGTGGTGAGCTGAGCTGTGGGTCAGCGCTCGGTGACCGGCACGAAGTTGCGCTCGGGGGCGCCGGTGTAGACCTGGCGCGGGCGGCCGATCTTGGTGGCCGGGTCGCTCATCATCTCGCGCCACTGGGCGATCCAGCCGGGCAGGCGGCCCAGCGCGAACAGCACCGTGAACATCTTCGTGGGGAAGCCCATGGCCTTGTAGATCAGGCCGGTGTAGAAGTCCACGTTCGGGTAGAGCTTGCGCGAGACGAAGAAGTCGTCGGCCAGCGCGATCTCCTCGAGCTGCATCGCGAGGTCCAGCAGCGGGTCCGGCTTGGCCATGCGGCCGAGCACGTCCTGCGCCATGTTCTTCACGATCGCCGCGCGGGGGTCGTAGTTCTTGTAGACCCGGTGGCCGAAGCCCATCAGGCGTACGCCGTCCTCGCGGTCCTTGACCTTGCGGACGAAGGCCTGCACGTCGCCGCCCTCGGCGCGGATGCGCTCGAGCATCGACAGCACGGCCTCGTTGGCACCGCCGTGCAGCGGGCCGGACAGCGCGTTCACGCCGGACGACACCGAGGCGAACAGGCTGGCCTGGGCCGAGCCGACCAGGCGCACGGTCGACGTGGAGCAGTTCTGCTCGTGGTCGGCGTGCAGGATCAGCAGCAGGTCCAGCGCCTTGGCGAACACCGGGTCGATCTCGTAGCCGGTGGCCGGCACGCCGAACGTCATGCGCAGGAAGTTCTCGACGTACCCGAGGGAGTTGTCCGGGTACAGCATCGGCTGGCCGATGGACTTCTTGTACGCGTACGACGCGATGGTCGGCAGCTTGGCGAGCATGCGCACGGTCGAGATCTCGACCTGCTCGTTGTCGAACGGGTCCTGGCTGTCCTGGTAGAAGGTGCCCAGGGCGCTCACCGCGGCGGACAGCACGGCCATCGGGTGGGCGTCACGCGGGAAGCCCTCGAAGAACCGCTTCATGTCCTCGTGCAGCAGCGTGTGCATGCGCACCCGCTCGGTGAACTCCGACAGCTGCGTCGCGCTCGGCAGCTCGCCGTACATCAGGAGGTAGGAGACCTCCAGGAAAGTGGAGTGCTCGGCCAGCTGCTCGATGGGGTAACCGCGGTAACGAAGGATCCCCTCGTCACCGTCGATGTAAGTGATCGCGGAGGTGCAGGCCGCGGTGTTGACGAAGCCCGGGTCGTACGTGACGTACCCGGTCTCCTTCAGCACCTTGCCGATGTCGAGCCCCGACGGGCCCTCGACGGCCGGCTGCACTTCCAGGGAGAGGTGTCCACCCGGGGTTTCCAGGTTCACATCCGCCACGACTTCCCTCGCTTTATCCGGGAGCTTCTTTTACCAAAGTTAAGTTTCAGGGTAAGCACTCGGCGGTGGCATCCGCCCCATCCGGGGCTGAGGGGAGAATCACGGTCCGCGGCTCTTTTAAGCCGACTTACCCTCTTTTCTGTCGAATTAACAGGGGTTGTGTGTCCAGAGCGACTGCCCCACGCGGGCTCGCGCCTTAGGCTGGACCCGTGGCGACGGAGCCCCTGGCGAGCGTGGACATGCCGGGCGAGGAAGCCGAACGTTGGCTGGCCCTCGCGGTGAAGTTCGCTGTCGCCAACGTGGAGTCGGGCGGCGGCGGACCGTTCGCGTCGATCATCGTGCGTAGCGGCGAGGTCATCGGCCGCGGCGTGAACCGGGTCATCCGCGACCTGGACCCGACCGCGCACTCCGAGATCGTGGCCATCCGCGCCGCCTGCCGCCAGGCCCTGCACTTCCGGCTGCCCGGAGCCGTGCTGGTCTCCACGTGTGAGCCCTGCCCCATGTGCCTGACCGCCGCGCTGTGGGCCGAGGTCGGCCGCATCGTGTACGCCGTCGACCGCCACGAGGCCGCCGCCGCCGGATTCCCGCAGGTCGAGCTGTACGACCTGTTCGAGGACCCGCAGCACAAGTGGACCGTGCCCGTCGGCAAGATCTCCATCGCCCAGGCCCAGGACCCCTTCGAGGCCTGGCAACGCACCAAACCCCAGCGCCAGGCCCGCCCCTGAACCCGCGCGGGAACCGGCGGTCAGGACGGGTGGTCAGGACGGGCGGTCAGAGTGCCATGTCGCCAGGAGTCCGGTCTCGTCCTCGCGGGTGATGCCGGCCCAGGGCTTGCGGGCCGGTGCATCGGCGAGCCAGGCCAGGGTGTCGCGGGCGGTGTCGGTCAGCGGGCGAGGCGCGAGGCCCGCGGCGAGCGCCGGGGAGACGTCGCGGGACAGGAATCCGGCGTACTCCGGCAGCGGCAGCCACATCGGCAGCGAGCGCTCCCCCATCCACGGCCCGACCCCCTGCGCCGCGAGGAAGTCCTGGTCGACCCAGGTAAGACGGGGCTCGGCGGCCACCGCTTCGGCGATGTCGGCGAAGAACTCCGCCCGGGTCACCGGCGCGCCGATGCCGTCGTACGCCCCGGCCAGCCGCTGCTCGGCGGCCTGCACCAGCCAGGCGGCCAGGTCGCGCACGTCGATCCACTGCACCGCCTCGCCGGGCGCGCCCGGGACGAGCACTTCGCCGCCCTCGGCGAGCCGGGCCACCCAGTAGTCGAACCGGTTCGTGGTGTCCTCCGGGCCGACGATCAGCCCGGCCCGGCACAGCAGCACGCGGTCCGGGCCCACGGCGTCGAGCAGCGCCCGCTCGCAGGCGACCTTGGCCGGGCCGTAGTTCTCGCCGGTGGCGTCGTCGGTCTCCAGAGGCAGCGGGAGGAGCAGCGGGGCCTCGTCCGCCCGCTGGCCGGGGGTGGCCTGGTCGGCGTAGACGGAGCAGCTGGACACGAAGACCCAGTGCGGGATGCGTGCGCCGAGCGCGGCGACCGCGTGCCGGACGTGGCTGGGCCGCCGAGCCACGTCGATCACCGCGTCGAAGTCGCCGTCGAGCCCGGCCAGGCCGGCGGGATCGTCCCGGTCGGCGGTGACCAGCGTGGCCCCGGCCGGGACCGCGCCGGACGTGCCGCGGGCGACGCAGGTCACGTCGTGGCCCGCGGCCAGCGCATGCGCGGCCACCGCGCGCCCGAGGAACACCGTGCCGCCGAGTACCAGGAGTCGCATGGCCGCAAGCATCGCCGAGCCGCCCGCGAATCGCACACCCGTTCGCCGACGGCGTACCCCGCCGACCCGGCCCCACCGCGACCAAGGTCGTCCGACTTGCCAGGCACCTGTGCGAAAGCGCGGCCAAGATACGCACAGGTGCCCGGCAAGTCGGACGATCAAGCGCGACGCGCGGGCCGCGGGGCGGTCAGGTGGGTGGGGTGAGGCGGTGGTCGAGGGCGGTGTGGCGGCGGCCCGCGCCGAGGGTGCGCACCGCGACCGCGAGCGCCCGGGTGGACCCGGCGAGCACGACCAGCTTCTTGGCCCGGGTGATCGCCGTGTAGAGCAGGTTGCGCTGCAGCATCATCCAGGCGCTGGTGGTCAGCGGCACGACCACGGCGGGATACTCCGAGCCCTGCGAGCGGTGGATGCTGATCGCGTACGCGTGGACCAGCTCGTCGAGCTCGTCGAAGCCGTACTCGACGTCCTCGTCCTCGTCGGTGCGCACGATCAGCTTGTGGTCGTCGGGGGCCATGCCGGTGACCACGCCGACGGTGCCGTTGAAGACCCCCGCCGCGCCCTTGTCGTAGTTGTTGCGGATCTGGGTGACCTTGTCGCCGACCCGGTACACCCGCCCGCCGTAGCGGCGCTCGGGGCGGCCCTCGGCCGCCGGGGTCAGCGCCTGCTGGAGCAGCTGGTTGAGGTTGCCCGCGCTGGCGGGGCCGCGGTGCATCGGGGTGAGCACCTGGATGTCGCGGCGCGCGTCGAGGCCGAACTTCCTCGGAATGCGCTGCGCCACCAGGTCGACCACCAGCGGCGCGGTGGCCTCGCTGTCGTCGCACTCGAAGAAGAAGAAATCAGGGAAGCCTTTGAGCTGCGGAAACTCGCCCGCGTTGACCCGGTGCGCGTTGACCACGACGCCGGACTGCTGCGCCTGCCGGAAGATCTGGGTCAGCCGTACGCGGGGCACGACGTCGGCGTTGAGCAGGTCTCGCAGCACCTCGCCCGCGCCGACCGAGGGCAGCTGGTCGACGTCGCCGACGAGCAGCAGGTGCGCCCCGGGTGCGACGGCTTTGACCAGCTTGTTGGCCAGGATCAGGTCGAGCATCGAGGCCTCGTCGACGACGACCAGGTCGGCGTCGAGCGGGTTGTCCCGGTCGTAGCTCGGGTCGCCGCCCGGCTGGAGCTTGAGCAGCCGGTGCACGGTGGTCGCCTCGTGGCCGGTCAGCTCGGCGAGGCGCTTGGCGGCCCGGCCGGTCGGCGCGGCCAGCACGATCTTCGCGCGCTTGGCGCGAGCGAGCTCGACGATCGAGCGTACGGTGAAGCTCTTGCCGCAGCCCGGACCGCCGGTCAGCACCGCGACCTTCTCGGTCAGCGCGAGCCGCACCGCCTGCTCCTGCTCGGGGGCCAGCTCGTGGCCGGTGCGCGCCTTCAGCCAGACCAGCGCCTTGGCCCAGTCGACGCCGTCGAACGCGGACAGCCGGTCCCGCCCCGTGTTGAGCAGGCTCAGCAGGCTTCCGGCGAGGCCGCGCTCGGCGCGGTGGAACGGCACCAGGTAGATGGCGGGCACCAAACCGTCCGCGCCCGGCACGTCCTCGCGGACGACGCCCTCCTCCTCGATCAGCTCGCGCAGGCAGTTCGTGATGAGGTCGGCGGGCACGCTCAGGTCCGCGCCGTCCTTGTCGGTCACCGCGAGGATCTTCGCGGCGGCGGTGGTGAGGTTCGGGGCGGGCAGGAAGCAGTGGCCGCTGTCGGCGGCCTCGCTGAGCGTGTGCTGCAGCCCGGCCTTGACGCGCTGCGGGCTGTCGTACGCGATGCCGACCGCGCGGGCGATGGTGTCCGCGGTGCGGAACCCGATCCCCCACACGTCGGCGGCCAGCCGGTACGGCTCCTCGCGCACGACGGTGATGGAGCCGTCGCCGTACTGCTTGTAGATGCGCACGGCCAGCGAGGTGGTCACCCCCACACCCTGCAGGAAGATCATGACTTCCTTGATCGCCTGCTGCTCCAGCCACGCCGCGGCGATCAGCTTGGTGCGCTTCGGGCCGAGTTTCGGCACCTCGATCAGCCGCTGCGGCTCTTCCTCGATCACCCGCAGCGTGTCCACGCCGAAGTGCGCCACGATGCGTTCGGCGAGCTTCGGGCCGATGCCCTTGACCAGGCCGGAGCCGAGGTAGCGCTCGATGCCGACGATCGTCGCGGGCAGCACCGTGGTGTAGTTCCACACCTCGAACTGGCGGCCGTAGCGCGGGTGCGAACCCCAGCGCCCGGTCAGCCGCAGGCTCTCCCCCGGCTGCGCGCCGAGCAGCGCGCCGACCACGGTGAGCAGGTCGCTGCCCGACTTCTCGGTCGCCACCCGCGCGATCGTGTAGCCGGTCTCCTCATTGGCGTAGGTGATGCGTTCGAGCACCGCCTCCAGCACGACACCCGGCGGGCGGTCCGGCGCGGCGGCCGGGGGCGAGGACAACGCGGTCACCCCGACATGGTGCCGCAACGGTGTGTCGAATTCAGCGCTCGGGGCGGATGTTCGGGTTCAGGTGGAAGGTGTTGTCGGGGTCGTAGGCGGCTTTGATCCTGGCCAGGCGGCGGTAGTTGTCGAGGCCGTAGCCGGCGACCACGCGTTCCTGGCCCTCCTGGCCGATGAAGTTGCTGTAGACCGCGCCGGTGGACCACATCTTGACGTCGGCGCGCAGATCACGGGCCCAGCGCACGGCACGCTCGTCGTCCTGCGGCGCGGACCACAGGCCGAGCGGGTGCACGACCCAGGGGGCGCGCCGCCACGGCACCGGGTAGCCGGTCGGGCCCGCGGCGACCGCCCCGCCGTACGGGAACAGCACGTGCTGGGACGGGGACGGGACGACCATGTCGTGGGCCCGCGCGCAGAACAGGTCGATGGCCTTGTCGGGCAGCGCGTCCAGGTGCTCGGCGGACCAGTAGTTGCGGTAGCCGGGCGGGTCGTCGAACATGCACTGCAGCTCGGCGTAGGGCACCTCGGCGATCAGCTCGCCCTCGTGGCCCAGCTTCAGCAGCGGGCCGATCACCTTGCGCGCCTGCGCCAGGTCACCGGCGTACGTGACGAGCATGGCGCAGGTCAGCTTGCCGACCAGGGGCGCGGGCGTGAACGGCTCGGCGGGCCCGGTCAGGTAGATCACGCCCCCGCCGACCTCCTCCGGAGCGTTCTCCATGAAGTCGCGGTAGGCCCGGGTCACCTCGGGCCCCGCCTCCGGCCGCCACAGCAGCAGCGCCACCGAGGTCGTCGGCAACGGGTGCAGGCGCAGCGTCAGCGACGTGACGACGCCGAAGTTGCCGCCGCCGCCGTGCAGCGCCCAGAACAGGTCCGGATGGGTCTCCTCGCTGGCCACCACCGTGTTGCCGTCGGCGGTTATCAGTTCGGCGGCGAGCAGGTTGTCGCAGGCCAGGCCGAACTTGCGCTCCAGCCAGCCGGAGCCGCCGCCGAGCGTGAAGCCGCCGACGCCGGTCGTGGACACCCGGCCGCCGGTGGTGGCCAGGTCGAAGGGCTGGGTGGCGCGGTCCAGGTCGCTCATCGTCGCGCCGCCGCCGATGCGTACCGTCCGCCGCTGCGGGTCGACCATCGCCTGGTTCATCCGGCGCAGGTCGATGACGAGTCCGCCGTCGGTCGAGGCGCTGCCCGCCACGCCGTGCCCGCCGCCGCGCACCGCGATCTCCAGGCCCTGCTCGCGCGCGAACTCGATGGCCCGGGACACGTCGGCGCCGGTGGCGCACTGGGCGATCACCCTCGGCCGCTTCGTGATCATCGCGTTGAACAGGGTCCGCGCGTCGGCGTACGCCGCGTCCGACGGCCCGAGCACCGAACCGGTGAAGCCGGCCCGCAGGTCGGCCACCGCCGTCTCGCCGAGGACTGTCATGAGAACTCCCCCCGCAGGCGCACGGCTGGGCCAGTGCGGACTGGCCCGCCGGGATCCGCAGTTCAGCCTAGTCAGGCCGGGGACAGGCCATCACGAAAAGCACTTTCTTCTCACATCCGCACGACACGCCTGCGAAAGTCGGTGATCAGGGGTGGGGCATGGCAGCGGTCGGCACGAGCCCGCGACGCCGGGCGGCGTACCTGGCCACGACGATGGGCGTGGTGCACTCCGTACTGGCCCTGGTGTCGTTCTGGCTGCTGCACGACGCGCCCAAGCCCGGCTCACCGGACAGCGCCGTGATCGCGTTCTACAGCGGCGGGCAGGGCCGTACGGTGCTGACCGTCGGCATCTACCTGCTGCCGCTGTCGGCCATCGCGTTCATCTGGTTCACCGTCGCACTGCGCATGTGGATCTCCGAGCACGGGCATCCCGAGCATTTCCTCTTCTCGAACCTGCAGCTGGTCGCGGGCATCGTGTACGCGGCACTGCTGCTGGTCGCGGGAGCGGCGTTCAGCGTGGACGCGGCGGTGGCCGCGCTCGGCGACGGCCCGGTCGACCCGCAGAGCGCCCGCGCCTTCCCGCAGTTCGGCCGGATGCTGGCGGTCATGCTGGACTCCCGCATGGCGGCCATCTTCGTGATGACCACGGCCGGTATCGGCCGGTCCACCAAGGTGCTGCCGGCCTGGTTCGTCTGGCTGAGCTACCCGCTGGGACTGCTGCTGCTGTTCGGAGCCACCCTGCAGACCCGGTTCGCGCTGATCTTCCCCGTCTGGGTGCTGACCCTCGCGGTGCTGCTCACCCTGCGGGTGCGCCACACCGGCGAGCCGCGCCCCGGCGACCTGGTCACCGGGGCGTGACGCCGCGCGTCAGCGGCACAACGTCAGCAGAACCAGCCGTCCTGCACCCAGCCGTTGCGGTTGACGTGGCCGTAGGCGAAGCCGTAGACGTAGCCGCCCTGCTTCGGGCCCTTGACCAGGAACGTCTGGCCCGCGTACAGCGTGCCCATCCAGGCGCCGAGCGGCTCGGTGCGCACGAACAGCGAATCGGCGCACACCGTCTCCCGCACCCCGACGGTGCCGTTGGCCGCCTGTGCCGCGGACGGCACGGCGAGCAGGGCGAGACCGGTCACGACGGCGACCGCCGTCCGCAGAGTCGCCGTCCGCAGGGTCGCCGCCCGCAGGGCTCCGGTCACCATGAGTCGTACCCTCCGATGCACTCGATCCGCATGTAGCCCCAGTCGTTGGGCCCGAAGTCGAAGGTCGCCGCCCAGCCGTTGTAGACCGGGTGCGCGCCCGGGGTGTGGCCGACCTTGTTGGCGTACTCGAGCACGCGCTTGAGCCCGTGCGGGCCGGACGCCGAGTCGTAGTTGTCGTAGAAGCTGGCACTCTGGCAGACGTTGATCGCATGCCGGGGCACGACGACGGCCTGGGCGGGGCTCGCGGTGGCGAGAGCACCCACGACGACCAGGGCCGCGACGATTCTCGTGGAGATTCGCATATCCACCCTCTTCACTTGACGGTGATCGCGCCAAGCTATCAGGACTGTAGTTTCTGCACAAGAATCACCAGATCTGTGAAACTTTCCTTTGCGCGGACTTCCCGGCCGTCAGGCACGCCCGCTCACTAGGCTCGGAGCATGAGGCCGGTCTCTCCGGTTTTCGTGGGCCGACAGGGTGAGACGGACCGGCTGCGCGCGCTCGCGCGGCAGGCGGTGGCCGGCCACGGCGTGGCGGTCCTGGTCGAGGGCGAACCGGGCATCGGCAAGACCTCACTGCTGGACCGGGTCGCCGCGGACTGCGCCGGCCTCGGCATGCGACTGCTCACCGGCGCCGCCGAGGACCTGGAGCAGCAGCTGCCGTTCTCGGCGATCGCCAACTGCCTGGGCATCGGCGCCGCCACCACGGATCCCGAGCTGGCCCGCGTCTCCGGGCTGCTGCGCGGCGAGCAGGCGTTCACGCAGAGCCTGGCCGCCGCCAACCACGACTTCGTCATCACCGAGGCCATCCTCGACCTGTTCGACGAGTGGTTCGCGCAGGGCCCGGTCGCGCTGCTGCTGGACGACGCGCAGTGGGCGGACCCGCAGAGCCTCGTCGTGACGCACCGGCTCGGCCGCGGCATCGACCAGCAGCCGATGCTCCTGGTGGTGGCCACCCGCTCGGCGCCCCGGGCCGAAGCCGTCGACGCGCTCGAACGCAGCCTCGTGGCCCGCGGCGGGCACGTGGTCGAGCTGGCGCCGCTGCCGCCGAGCGAGGTCTCCACACTCGCCCACGACCTGCTCCACGCCGACGCCGGGCCCCGGCTGCGCCGGTTGCTGGCCACCGCCGGCGGCAACCCGATGTACGTGACCGAGCTGCTGGCCGAGCTGTCCGACGAGGGTGCGCTGGCCGAGCGGAACGGCCGGGTGGAGCTGGTCTGGAACACCGACGAGCTGGCCGAGGGCTGGGTCCCGCCGCCACTGGCGGAGGTGATCCTGCACCGGCTCGCCTGCCTGCCCCCCGGCGTACGCGACGTGCTGCAGACCGCCGCGGTGTTCGGACGGACCGTCGACCTGACCGAACTGTCGCAGGTGCAGGGGCGGCCGGTGGCCGAACTGGCCGCCGTCGCCGCCAGCGCGGTCGAGGCGGGCGTCCTCACCGACACCGGCACCCGGCTGGAGTTCCGGCAACCGCTCATCCGGGAGGCGCTCGCCGCACGGGTGCCGCCCTCGGCCCGGGCCGCGCTGCACCGGCGTGCGGCGCAGTCGCTCGACGCGGGCGGGACCGGCGTGGAACGCGTCGCCGAGCACGTGATGGCGGGTGAGGACGTCGACGAGCGGACGACGCAGTGGCTGATCGGCGTGGCCGACACGCTGACCGCCCGCGCCCCCGAACTGGCGGTCGAGCTGCTGCAGCGGGCACTGCCGACGGCGACCCGGCGACAGGCGGGCAGGCTGCGGCTGCAGCTGATCCGGGCGCTGCTCTGGCGGGGCGAACCTGCCGAGGCGGAACGGCTGGCCCGCGACGCCGTCGCCACGGGTGACGATCCTGCCTGCGACGGCGAGCTGCGCTGGCTGCTCGCGCAGACCAGCTACCGCCGCGGGCACCTGCGCGAGTCGCTGGACGTCATCCAGCAGGCCCTGGCCCGGCCCGGACTGAGCGAGCCCGAGCGCGGCCGTTTCCACGGCTTCGCGGCCGTCTGCCTGTTCTTCCTGACCCGGTTCGACGAGGCCCGGACCGCCGCCCGGCAGGCGGTGCTGGCCGGCGAGGCTACCGGCGACGCGCGCTGCCGCGGCATCGGCGACTTCGCCCTGGCCATGACGATGGCGATGGACGGCGACCTGGCGCAGGCGCTGGCCGTCAACGACCGGGCGATCGCCACCCTGACCGAGGGGGTGCAGCCGGACCTGCAGGTCGACCCGCACACCCTGCGCGGCATGTGCCTGCTGGAGCTGGACCGGCCGGCCGAGGCGGAACGGGCGCTGGCCGCCGCGATCGCCGGCAACCGGGAGTCCGGCGGGGCCTACCTCCCGATGGCCCACACGCTGCGGGCGCGCCTGCTGTTCCTGACCGGACGCTGGGACGACGCCCTGGTCGAGATCGAGGCCGGGGCCGACCTGCCGGACCTGCTCGGCAGCGCGGTGCGGCTGCGCGGCATGGCCGACCTGATCGCGGTGCACCGCGGCGCGACGGTCGACCCGCCCACGGGCCCGGGCGCGTCCTACCCGCACCACTTCAGCCGGTGGGCGAGGGCGCTGTGCGTGGAGTCCCAACAGGGCCCGGCGGCCGCCTTCGAGCTGCTGTGCCCCGCCTGGGAGAAGGCGCACGGACTGGAGCCGCGACGGCTGGTCTACCGCGTCTGCGCCGACCTGGCCCGGCTGGCGGTCGCCACGGGTGACCGGGACCGGGCCCGCGTGCTGGCCCGGGAGGTGGACGAGCTGGTCACCCCGCAGGCGCAGCCGAGCCTCACCGCGACCGCGCAGCTGTGCCACGGGCTGGCCGACGACGATCCGGACCTGCTGCTGGCGGCGGCCGCGGACTACCGGGCGGCGGGCTGGCCGCTCTACGAGGGCAACGCCTTCGAGAACGCGGCCGAGGTGCTGGCCCGCCGCGACCGCCCGGCCCAGGCTCGCCAAGCCCTGGACCAGGCCCTGGAGCGGTACGGCGCGCTGGAGGCGACCGCCGACGCCGACCGCGCGGAGGCACGGCTGCGGGCGGTCGGCGTGCGCCGGGGCGTACGCGGCCCGCGCAAGCGCCCCAAGCACGGCTGGGAGGCGCTCACCGCGACCGAGCAGCGCGTCGCCGCGCTGGTGGCGGCGGGCATGTCCAACCCGGAGGTCGCCGCGCAGATGTTCCTGTCCCGGCGCACCGTGCAGTCGCACGTGTCGAGCATCCTCGGCAAGCTGGAGCTCAACTCACGGGTCGAGCTGGCGGTGCGGGCGGCCGAGCGCACCGCGGTGCGGGCCGGCGGCTAGACCGCCGGGCAGATCCGGTGGGGGCGCGGTGGTTCACCGCCGGTTCGCGGCCGCCGGGCTGTCGACCGGGGGCTGGGCGTCCACCGCGTCGCCGATGACCGACTCGGGGTGGAGCGCGACGTACTCGTCGAGCGTGCCGCTCGCGGCCGCCTGGAACATCAGCAGGGTCTGCGGGCTGATCGCCTGGGTGCCCTTGACCTTGGCCCGGTTGTACATGCCGTTGTTGGTCTTGAGCATGACCAGGTCGGTGGTGCCCAGTCCGCGCAGCGTCCAGATGTAGTCGAACAGGTCGGCGTGTCCGGTGTCGAGCTTCAGCGTGCTGCCCGCGGCCTTGAGCAGGGAATTAATCTTGATGGGATTGGTGATGATCCCGGCCGAGGTGACCTTGTCGCCGACCGCCTTCAGCAGCTGCTGCTGGTGGCGCTGCCGGTCGTAGTCGCCGTACGGGCCGCTCTTGCGCTGGCGCACGTAGTCCAGTGCCTCCCAGCCTTCCATGTCGCGGCAGCCGACGTGGTGCACGTAGGTGTTGGGCAGGAACACCCCGGACTTCTTGCCGTAGGCGTACTGCGGCTTGCCGTCCACCACGACGAAGTGGTCGGACCGGGTCTCCTGGTCGACGCACATGTGTACGCCGTCCAGCTCGTCGACCACGTTCTTGAACGCGTCGAAGTCGACGACCGCCACGCCGTCGAACTTCAGCCCGGTCAGCTCGTGCACCATGTTCGCGGTGAGCGCGGCCCCGCCCTGCCAGCCCTGCCCGTTGCGCGAGCCGTAGGTGTAGGCGGCGTTGGCCCTGGTCCGTGCCCCGTAGAAGTTGGCCGGCGGATACGCCGGGATGTGCACCAGGGCGTCACGCGGGATCGACATCAGGTATGCCCGCTCGTGCCCGGCGGGCACGTGCAGCACGATGATGGTGTCGGCCCGGCCGCTGCCCTCGACCCAGCCGTCACGGGTGTCCAGCCCCAGCAGCAGCAGGTCGATCGCACCGCGCAGGGTGCGCCCCTCGACCGTCGGCTCCTTGCGCGCCTCGCCCTCCAGCACCGAGCCGGTCTCCACCGCACTGGTCAGGCTGTGCAGGTAGGACTGGGTGACCAGCGCGCCGCCGAACCCCAGCGCCAGCACGAGCACCATCATGCCGAGCATCAGCACCGCCCACACCGGCAGCCGCCGACGGCGGGGTCGGAGCGGGGGGATGTCGGGCAGGCCGCGGGGGCTCTCGAGCGGGGTCATCAGTCTCTCCGTGCCGGGGGTCTCCTGGCGAAGGACCCTACCAGCCGAAAACTGGCTATTGGCGCGTTTTGTCTTGTTCCCCCGACTCAGGAGGTTTCAGATGATCCGCACCGGGTACTCGGTGGTCAGAGATATCCGCTGTCTCGAAGGAGTGGACATGGGCATCACCGACAAGATCAGCAACACCGCCGAGAACGCCAAGGGCAAGGCCAAAGAGGCCACCGGCAAGATGACCGACAACGAGCGCCTCGAGGCCGAGGGCAAGATGGACCAGGCCTCGGCGAAGGCCAAGCAGGTCGGCGAGAAGGCCAAGGACGCCATGGGCGACGCCAAGGACGCGGCCAAGGACGCGCTGCGCTAGCCGGTTCGAGTTGCCGATCAGGAAGGAGCCGCCCCCGGCCGGGAACGGCTCCTTCGCTGTCGTGTGCCGCCGTCGCGCCGGTCGCCGGCCCTCAGTGCTCGGAGCCGGAGAACGGCTCGGGCGGGTTGCGCGGGTCGTGGCGTTCCTCGGTCAGGCGCTCGGTGTCCTCCTGCCGACGCTGCTCGTCGCGGTGCGCCTCGTCCCGGACATGCTCCAGGTCGGAACCACCCGTCGGCTCGATCGGCTCGTACTCCTCCGGGCTGTGATCGGTCATGTCCGACTGCATACCCGCGCCACGGCCTGCACAAACGCTTGCGAGGAGGGTGCCGGGTGTATCCTGATCATCTCGGCGACATCCCGTGTTGTGCCCGCCGCAGGCCCGTGGTGACCCTATGATCTGTTGACATGACAGTCAGTGAACAGCTCATCACGGCGAGCGATGAGGAGCGGGCGGACCTTCGCGCCGAGCTGATCACTCTGCTCGACCGCTGGCAGGCCTGGCGCAACGACCCGGCTTACCCGGGCACCGGCCGGGTGGGTCCGGCCTGGCAGGCGGGCCTCGACCGGGCCATCGCCGCCACCCGGCAGTCCGTGTACGCACTGCCGCCCGATCACGACCCCAGCGCGCTGGCCGACCTGACCCAGCCCCTGCTGAGCACCTTCTGGGCACACCGGCCGGGACCAATGGCCGAGGTCGTCACCCAGGTGGCGCTGCTGCGGCTGCGCGCCGTCGCGATGCACGGCCGGGTCGCCCGGCAGCTCGCGCAGGAGCCCGTGGGCACCGCGGCCAATTGATCGTCAGCCATTGAGCGTCCGGTTTAGCCCCGTCGGGGGACGGGTACCTCATCGGTGATGGGGAGTTGTTCCTCGAGTGGGGAGATCGAAGTGCTTGTTCTAGGCCTGATTCTGTTGCTGCTGGGGTATTTCCTCCACATCAGCATCCTCTGGACCATCGGCCTGATCCTGCTGATCGTGGGAGCGATCCTCTGGATCCTGGGCGCGGTGGGCCGCCCCGTGGGCGGACGACGGCATTATTGGTGACAGGATCTGAACGACGGAAGGGGCGCCCCGCGGGGCGCCCCTTCCGTCGTTTCCGCAGCGCTACCGCCGCTCGGCGGCGGGTCGTGCCGTGGCGGCCAGCACGACCGCGACCAGCAGTCCGGCCAGCGCCTGCACGACCGGGATGCCGGTGTAGAGCTCGGGCAGCGCCTGCGCCGTGATGCTGCCCGACGCGTCGACCAGTTGCGGCGCGAAGAGGAAGCCGATCGCCAGGTAGACCGACCAGGTGAACAGGCCGGCCAGCGCGGCCACCGCCCACAGCCCGCCCCGGCTGCCCGGCGACGGCCGCAGCCACAGCACGGCCAGGTCGGTGAGCACGCCGGCGACCAGCAGCCCGCCGATGAGCTCGGGGTTGCCGAAGCCGGTGATCGCGGCACAGAGCGCGCCGATGACCGCGTAGACGACCGTCACGCTGCCCGGCGGCAGCGTCCAGCGCCGGGCCAGGGTCAGCACCGGCAGGATCAGCACCAGGTTGGTGACCAGGATCGAGGTCGCCATGTCGGAGCTGAGCCGCTCGTCGACGTTGGTCAGTGCCATCATGATCCGGCCCGGGCTGTACACCAGCGCGTTGGCGTACTGCAGGAACAGCAGCACCAGCGTGGCCGCCAGGGCGATGGACAGCACCGCCGGGAGCAGCCCGAGCAGGCCGGGGGCCGGATCGGTGCGGCGCGCCCACGCCGTGCGCAGCGGCGTGGTGACGATGATCATCATCGCGGTGACCAGGCCCAGGTGGGTGGGGCTGAACAGGATGTCGATGGTCTGCTCGACCCCGAACACGACGTGCCAGAGCATGTCACCGAGGCCCGCCAGGGCGAACCCGCCGATCGCCAGCACCGCCGCCGGATAGCCGGCCGGCATGGCGCGCAGGTCCGGCAGCCGCCCGCCGCGGAACGCGGCCCGGCAGGTCCACAGGATCCAGCCCGCGGTCACGACGAATCCCCAGTAGAACACCGCATGCCACGGCGTGAAGAAGGTCTCCAGCTCGGGCACGTTGTTGTGCGCCCAGGCGTCGACCATCAGGCCGATGGTGAACCACGTGCCCAGCAGCACGGTCACCAGGTCGGTGCGATAGGACGTCACCGGCCGGTCGGGATCGGTCGCCGGGGCGACCTGTTCGGGTGCGGTGCTGACCATGTGGAACCCCATCCTGCCGTGAGCCGAGTCCGTGGCGCGACAAAGGATATCGCCGTCGATCACCGCGCGCCGACCGCCGGGCAGGATCAGGGGGTCACCGTGATCAGGGAGTCACCGTGGGCGCGGCGGGCGAGGCCGGCGCGGCCGGCGGCACGGGCACCGGCACGCCGCCGTCGGGCAGCGTGTTCGGCGGGAACGGCCAGGGCATCGGCGGGCCTTCGAGGCCCCGCTGGCGCAGCCGCTCCAGCAGCTGGCGCTTCAGCTCCTGGTCGCGCAGGCGCTGCTCGGGCCGCACCCGCTCGTCGCGGTCGACCTTGCCGCCCCAGGGGCCGCGCTCGTGCCGGTCGAAATCGTGCTGGCCGAAATCGTGGTGGCCGCGGTGGTGACCCGCCATCAGGCCGGCCGCGAGGCCGAGGCCGCCGCAGACCAGGCCGCCCAGCAGGAACGCGATCAGCAGCGCGGCCAGCATGCCCGCGGACGGCCGGGACCAGGTGCGGGCGGTCGGCGCGGGCCGCGGGTCCGGAGCCGGCTCGGCGGTGGTGTCGTCGACCGGCTGCTGCGGCTCGGTGGTCATACGGGCTCCCAGGCTGAGGGGGTACGGCAGGACGTCGGCGCTGCCGCGCGGGCCGGGTACCACTGTGACACCGTGCGCCGCTGCGCGGAAGCCGGGCGTGGTACACATGGGCCGGTGGACGCTGAGGAGGAGCCGGGCGGACGGCGCGTGGAGGACCTCGTGCTCGACGCCGCCCGTGACTGCGTGCTGGCGTACGGGGTGCGCCGGACGACGGTGACGGACGTGGCGCGCCGGGCCGGGGTGTCCCGGATGTCGGTGTACCGCCGCTGGCCCGACGTGCAGAGCCTGGTCGGCGACCTGATGAGCCGCGAGTGGCACCGCGTGATCGTGGACGCGGCGCGGCAGGCCGCTGCGGCGGACGGGCCGCTGCGTGCCCGGCTGGTGGCCCAGTCGGTGGCCGCCGCGGCGACGCTGCGCACGCATCCGCTGCTCCGCAAGATCCTGGAAGTGGACCCCGAGATCCTGCTGCCGTACATGCTGGACCGGCGCGGCGCCGGGCAGGAGGAGATGCTCGGCTTCCTGGTCGAGATGATCGCGGCGGGGCAGGCCGAGGGTTCGGTGCGCGCCGGCGACCCGGCCCGGCTGGCCCGCGCCGTGCTGCTGACCGCACAGTCGTTCGTGCTCTCCGTGGCCACGGTCTCGGACGGGCACACCCCGGCCGAGTTCGACGAGGAACTGGCCGTCCTGCTGGACCGCTACCTCTCCCCTGGCGCGCCCGCGCCCCGCCTTTCATAGACGCTGGCCTATTACGCTGAGTTCGATCCACGAATAGTCAGCGCAATAGGCCGGCGTCTATGCCAGAGCGGGGGTTCGCGGGACGCGGGGCGGGACGTGGTTTCAGTGTGGGGCGAGGAGGGACAGGGCTGCGGGGAGCACCTGGATGGGCAGGTCGCCGTGGGTGGTGAGCGGGTCGCCGTCGGCGTAGGCGGGCACCGGGCGGTCGGCGGACAGCCGCACGGACCTGCCGCGCAGCACGGTCACCTCGGGGCGGCGCACGTGCGTGCCGGTCCGCATCTCGCGCAGGACCAGCGGGAACACCAGTTTGGACGCGTCGCCGAGCACGACCACGTCGAGCAGCCCGTCGTCGACGGCCGCGTCGGGCGCGACGTGCAGCCCGCCCCCGTAGTAGCCGGAGTTCGCCACCACCGCCGAGTACGCCCGCACGGGCGCGAGGTCCTGCCCGTCCACGGTGAGCCGGTAGACCGTGGGCCGCCACCCGAGCAGCGCACGCGCCCCGGCCAGCGGGTAGACCAGCCCGGCCGGGGTGAACCGGGCCCGGTTGGCCCGCTCGTTGGCAACCGCGTCGACCCCGGCGTACACGCTGCCGAGCACGATCTCGCCGCCCGCGTCGAGCACGTCGATCCGGCGCGGCTCGCCGTGCAGCAGGAGCGACGCGACGTCCTCGGGACGGCTCGGCAGGCCGAGCTGCCGGGCCAGGTCGTTGCCCCGCCCGGCGGGGACGACGCCCAGCACGCCGTCCGTGCCCGCCAGCGCCGCACCGAGGCAGCGCAGCGTGCCGTCACCCCCGGCGGCCAGCACCGTCTCGCCGTCGGCGGCACAGCGCCGGGCCACCTCGCGGGCCTGGTCGACACCACCGGTGTACTCGACCCGCACCCGCGCCCCGCCCGCGCGCAGCAGCTGCGCGACCGGCATCAGCCGGGCCAGCCCGCGGCGCGCGGCCGGCCCCACCACGGCCGTGAACGACCTGGTCATCAGGGCGCCGGGCGGGGTGCCACGAGAATGCCCGGGTTCAGCACCCCCGCCGGGTCGAGTTCGCGCTTGACGGCGCGCAGCACGTCGACGCCAAGCGGGCCGACCTCCTGGGCGAACCAGTCGCGGTGCTCGGTGCCGACGCCGTGGTGGTGGCTGATGGTGCCGCCCGCCGCGATGATCGCGTCGTTGGCCGCCGCCTTGGCCCGCTGCCAGCGCGCCACCGGCTCGTCGCCGAACGCGGTGACCACGGTGAAGTAGAGGGAGGCGCCGGTCTCGTACACATGGGAGACGTGGCACAGCACCATCGACGGCACGGGCAGCGCCGCGAACAGCGCCTCGCGGACGGCCTCGTACAGGCCGGGCAGCGCGGACCAGAACGCCGCGGTCTCCAGCGTCTCCGCGAACGCCCCCGCGTCGAGCAGCGCGTCGCGCAGGTAGGGCGCATCGAACCGGTGCGCGGCCCACTGCTCCCCCGGCTCGGTGCCCAGTGACTCCCCGCCGCACTCGCGCAGCACGTCGGCGGTCTCCGCCGCGACCCGGTCGACCGACGCGCCCTCGTGGCCCACCACGAGCAGGCAGCCGCCGTCGCCGCGCCCCCGGCCGGTCGCCCCGAGCATGGTCTCGACCTCGTCGGACAGCCGCAGCACGGTCGGCCGTGGACCGTCCTGGGCCAGCCGTCGCGCCGCCGCGACGCCGTCCACGAACGACGGGAACCGCCAGCCTTCGTAACGGCGCTGGGCGGCGAGCGGGCGGACCCGCACGGTGACGTCGGTGATGACGCCGAACGCGCCCTCCGAGCCGAGGAACAGGCGGCGCAGGTCGGGTCCGGCCGACGAGGCGGGGGCGCGGCCGGTGGTGAGCGTGCCGCGCGGGGTGGCCACGGTCATCCCGACGACCATGTCGTCGAAGCGGCCGTAGCCGGCGGACGCCTGGCCCGAGGAGCGGGTGGCGGCGAAGCCGCCGATGGTGGCGTACTCGTACGACTGCGGGACGTGGCCGAGGGTGAAGCCGTGGGCAGCCAGCAGCTCGTCGGCGCGCGGCGCGGGCAGCCCGGCCTGCAGCACCGCGGTGCGCGACACGGGGTCGACCGCGACCAGCCGGTCGAGCCGGCGCAGGTCGAGCGTGATGTGCCCGCCGGTCTCGGGGCTGAGCCCGCCGACGACCGAGGTGCCGCCGCCGAACGGCACCACCGCGAGCCGGTGCGCGGCGCAGACCGCCAGCACGGCCAGCACCTGGTCGTGGTCGGCGGGGGCGACCACGGCGGCCGGGAGCGCGGGCAGCTCGCCCGCGCGCTGGTGGAACAGGTCGGGAGTGGACTTGCCGGACGCGTGCAGCGCGCGTTCGGCGGCGGCGGTGTCGACATGCTCCGCGCCGACCACGGCGGCGAGCGCGGCGAGGGTGTCCGCGGCCAGCTCCGCGGGCGCCGCCACGGCGTCCAGTGCGGCGGGCGCGGCGGGCGGCGTCACCTCGAAGACCTGCTTGAGCAGCCCCGCCACGGCCTCGGGCAGCGGCTTCGCGTGCTCCGGTGTGCCCCAGCGCGCCCAGCCCGCGCGCCGCTCTTCCCGCATCACATCCATGTGTGACAGAGTTACATCAAGTGTCACTTCGGCGCAAGGAGGAGACCCGTGTCGACCTCTCTCACCGCGGCGCGCCGGGCGCGCGAGCTGGCCGCGCTGGCCGCCGGCGAGGTGGTGGACGTGCTGGTGGTCGGGCTCGGCGTGACCGGGGCCGGGGTCGCGCTCGATGCGGCCACCCGGGGCCTGTCCGTCGCCGCGATCGACGCCCACGACCTCGCCTTCGGCACCTCCCGGTGGAGCTCCAAACTGGTCCACGGCGGGCTGCGCTACCTGGCCAAGGGCGAGGTCGGCGTGGCGTACGAGAGCGCGGTGGAGCGCGGCACGCTGATGGCCCGCACCGCGCCGCACCTGACCCGGGCGCTGGCCATGGTGCTGCCCGCGACGGCGTACACCGCGCCGCTGACGGTCGGCCTGGCCGGGGCCGGCCTGCGCGCGGGCGACCTGCTGCGCGCGGCGGCGGGCACCCGGCGCGCGATCCTGCCCGGTGTGCGCTCGCTGTCCGCCGCCGAGGCGCGGGGCATGGTGCCCGCGCTGCGCCCGGCCGGGCTGCGCGGGGCGCGGCTGTCCTGGGACGGGCAGCTGTGCGACGACGCCCGGCTGGTGACCGGGCTGGCCCGCGCCGCGGCCGGGGCGGGCGCGAAGGTGCTGACCCGCTGCCGGGCCAGCGAGCTGACCGGTGACGCGGCCGCCGTGGTCGACACGCTCACCGGGACCCGGCACACCCTGCGGGCCCGCGCGGTGGTCAACGCGACCGGCGTCTGGGCCGGGCAGCTCGCCCCCGACATCACCCTGCGGCCGTCCCGCGGCACGCATCTCGTGCTGCCGTCGGCGCTGCTCGGCGGGCTGTGGGCGGGCCTGACCATCCCGGTGCCCGGCGAGCTGTCCCGCTTCGTGATCGTGCTCCCGCAGGCCGACGGCCTGGTGTACGTCGGGCTCACCGACGAACCCGTGGACGGCCCCGTGCCGGACGTGCCCGAGGTCCCCGCGTCGGATGTGGACTTCCTGCTCGACGTGCTCAACTCGGCGCTGGAGACGCCGGTGCGCCGGGCCGACGTGCTCGGCGCGTTCGCCGGGCTGCGGCCGCTGATGGCAGGCCCGCAGGCGCGAAGCGGGCGCACCGCCGACATCTCCCGGCGGCACGCCGTAGTGCAGGGGCGCGACGGCGTGGTCACCGTGGTCGGCGGCAAGCTGACCACGTACCGGCGGATGGCGCAGGACACCGTGGACGTGCTTGCCGCGCGGCCGGGCGTGCACGCCGGCCCGTGCCGGACCCGCGACCTGTCGCTGCCCGGCGCGGCCCCGCGCGACCTGCTGGCCCGGGTGCCCGCGCCCGCCCGCCTGATCGCCCGCTACGGCACCGAGGCGCCCGCCGTGCTGGCCGAGGCCCCGCCGGAACTGCACGCCCCGATCACGCCCGACAGCCCGGTGACCGGCGCCGAGCTGCTGTGGGCGATCCGCCACGAGGGCGCGCTGACCGTCGACGACCTGCTCGACCGGCGCACCCGCCTCGGCCTGGTGCCGCAGCACCGCGCCGCCGCCCTGCCCCTGGCCGAACGCCTCCTCGCCCCCTGAAACGAAGGAAGGGCACCTTCTTGTCGCTATGCGTTGTAGAAGGTGCCCTTCCCATCCACCGTCCGCGTGGGCGGTGTCCTGAGCAGCGACTATTCGAGTGGAGGCGGCATGCGCGGCGGGCGGGAACGGTCCTGGTGGGGCTGGGGGTGGGCGGATCAGGCGGTGGACGCCGAGGGGTGCGCGAAGCTGGCCCGGCGGGTCGGCCCGTTCCTGCCGTTGGACGGTGCGCTGAGTCCGGTGCCGCAGGTGCCGGAGCTGCCGCCGTCGCGGCTGCGGCCGCCCGCGACCGTCGCCGCGCTGTGCCGCGACGACGCGCGGACGCGGGCCGCGCACGCCTACGGGCGGGCGTACCGCGACGTGGTCCGGCTGCTGGACGGGGTGCTGGACAACCCACCGGACCTGGTCGCCTTCCCGCGCGACGAGCCCGACGTGATCGCGGTGCTGGACTGGGCCGGCGACGCGGCCGTCCCGGTGGTCCCGTTCGGCGGCGGCACCAGCGTCGTCGGCGGCGTCGAGTTCCGCGGCGGCGGCCCGTGGCTGTCGCTGGACCTGACCGGCCTGTCCGGCGTGGTCGAGGTCGACGAGGTCAGCCGGGCCGCGCTGATCCGGGGCGGCACCTTCGGCCCCGACCTGGAGGACGCGCTGCGACCGTACGGCCTCACCCTGCGGCACTTCCCGCAGAGCTTCGAGTTCTCCACCTTCGGCGGCTGGCTGGCCACCCGCGCCGGCGGGCACTACGCCACCGGGTACACGCACATCGACGACCTGGTCGAGTCGATGCGGGTGGTGACCCCGGCCGGGGTCGCGCAGTCGCTGCGGGTGCCCGCCTCGGGCGCGGGCCCGTCGCCGGACCGGTTCTGGCTCGGCTCCGAGGGCGCTCTCGGCGTCATCACCGAAGGCTGGGCCCGCGTGCAGCAGCGCCCGACGTTCCGGGCCGGGGCCGCGCTGCGCTTCGACGGGTACGCCGACGCGGTGCACGCCGTGCGCTCCGTCGCCCAGTCGGGGCTGCGCCCGGCGAACTGCCGCCTGCTCGACCCGCTCGAAGCGATGCTCGGCGCGGCGGCCGCCGACGGGTCGAGCCGGCTGCTGCTCGGCTTCGAATCGGCCGACCACCCGGTCGACGCGCTGCTCGCGCGGGCCGTCGAGCTGTGCCGCGAGCACGGCGGGATGGTCGAGCCGGCGGCGCAGGACAGCACCGGGCGCTGGCGGGACACCTTCGTCGGCGCGCCCTACCTGCGTGACGGGCTGGCCCGGCTCGGCGTGGTGGTGGAGACGTTCGAGACCGCGTGCACCTGGGCCGCGTTCGACGCGCTGCACGCCGCGGTGGTCGAGGCGGCCGCGGCGGCGGGCCAGGCCGAGACGGGCAGCCCGGCGCTGGTCACCTGCCGGTTCACGCACGTGTACCCGGACGGCCCGGCCCCCTACTTCACCGTGTACGCGGCCGGCCGACGCGGCGCGCAGGCGCAGATCTGGGACGCGCTCAAGCGGGCGGCGGGTGACGCGATCGCCGCGCACGGCGGCACCATCACCCATCACCACGCCGTCGGCCGCGACCATCTGCCCTGGTACACCCGACAGCGGCCGGAGCCGTTCGCGCTGGCGCTGCGGGCCGCGAAGTCCGCCGTGGATCCGGCGGGCGTGCTCAACCCGGGGGTGCTGCTGCCCTGATCCGGGTAGTAAGAAGCCCGCTTCGGCGATCACGGGGGGAACCGTCGAAGCGGGCTTGCAAGCGAAGGTACCTCGTTTTCCCGCCCGACGCCATCCCCGTCCTCAGGAATTTCTGCCGACCCGATTGTCGGGCGTGGCTGGCACAATCCCGCGTCGTGAACGGGGAGACGGAACCGGGCTGGCTGCCCGTGGGCGCGGGCTATCAGGTGGCGCTGCACGGTGGGCGGGTCGTGGCCCGCAACGCGTCGGGCGCACGGCTCAAGGGCCTGCCCGCCGCCCTGAAGGACGATCCGGTGGTGCTCGACCTGCGGCAGCTGCGCGAGTGGCTGGCCCGCCACGAGGCGGAGTGCCTGGCCGAGGTCGAGCGCTGGATGGTGCGCGGGCTGCCGGTGGCCGCCCCGGTGCTGGCCCGGGTCTGGGCCGACGAGGCCTGGCGGGCGGCCCTGCGCGACCTGGTCGTCGCGCCGTACGGCGAACACGGGCCGGACCTCGGGCGGGCCGGGTTCCTGCGCGACGTCGACGCCGCGCGCGGCGCGGGCGTGGTCGGGCTCGACGGCGAGTCGGCGTGGCTCGGCCCCGGCCCGTACGCCGTCCCGCACCCCGTGCTGCTCGACGACGTCGCCGAGCTGCGCGAGTTCGCGGCCGAGCTGGACGTGCGGCAGGGCGTGGCACAGCTGTTCCGGGAGGCTCACCGCCGCCCCGCAGGGCGCGCCGAGCAGGCCGCCCAGCTGCACGGCTACGCCGCGGCGCACTACGCGCAGCTGCGGCACGCGACCTCGCGCGCGGTCGCGCTCGGTTACGCGGTGCGCGCCGGCGTCGCCCGCTGCCGGATCGTCGAGCACGGCCGGGCGATCGACGCCGTCGTCTGGCTCGGCGACGGCGACCCGGGCTGCGAGACCTGGCTCGGCCCCCTCCAGTTCGTCGACCCGTCCGGCCGGGACGTCGCCGGTGCCCAGGTCGGGCCCATCACCTGGTCGGAGGGCGTGCGCCTGGCCGCCGCCCTGCACGCCGGCCGCACCGGGACCAGTCAGTGAGGAAGCAGGCGATGACGATGACGGCCCACTCGTCCACCGTGGACGGGCTGCTCGACGCGGGTGCGGTGCTCGCCGGCCCCGGACCGGACGATCCGGCCGTGGCGGTGGTGAGCGGTCGCGCGTACGCCCATCCGGCGCTGCCCGGCCGCACCGTGGTGCGCCTGGTCAGCGAGCCGGTCGGCACGGCCGAGGACCTGACGATGGAGTTCCTCGGCTTCACGGCGGCGGGGGCGGTGCCGGTGGGGCACGGCCGGGTGCGCGCGCTGGGCTTTCCCGCCTCGGCGCTGGTGCAGGATCCGGCCCACGGCCGCGAGGCGCTGGCCCTGGTCAAGGAGATGGAGAAGCTGGCCCGGCTGGCCCGGTCCAAGCCGGGCAACGCCCGGGACGGCTACCTCGCTGTGGCGGGCCGCCTCGCCGGCACCGTCCCGCACTTCCTGCCCGGCTTCTGGGAGCAGGCGGGGCGGGCGTTCCTCGAGGCGGAGAACCTGCGCCAGGCCGCGATCTGCTTCGGCGACGCGCGGCGCGCCGAGCAGACGTACGCCCTGCCCGTCGACGAGGCCCGGCTGCGCGACGCGCACCTGGAGTTCGCCCTGGCGGGAGCGCTGACCGCCAAGTCGTTCCGCGACTACGCGCGCGACGCGCTCACCCGGGCCCCGGCCGCGCAGGCGTACCCGCTGGTCAGGTCGGTAGCGGTGCGACGGGTCGCGGGCGGGCTGCCGCCCGGCCCGGGGCTGGCCGCCGACCTGCGCCGCTTGGCCAAGGCCGCCGGGCTCGACGCCGCGGCCGAGGACGAGTCGGTCGTCGCCGAGCTGCTGATGCTGCCCGCCGTGGTGCGCGCGGAGGCGAGCTTCTGGACGTCGTACCGCAAGGCGCTGCAACGGCTGGCCCGCCGTGACCCGTCGGTGGCGGCGCGGCTGCGGGAGCTGCTGCCGGAGCCGCCCGGCTGGCAGGCCGACGTGTCCGAGCAGTGGCTCGACCTCATCCTCGCCGCGGGCGTGCTGGACACGCCGGACGCCGACGTCGCCGGCTGGCTGGAGCGCTTCGCCTGGTACCGGGCCAACCACCGGTGGGCCGTGGGCGCGATCAGCCCTCGGCTGCTCGACCTGGTCGCGCGGCTCGCACCCCGGCTGCGGGCGGGGCGGTCGCTGCGGCTGCGGCCCGCCGACGGATCCGGCCCCGCCGACCTCAACCTCGTCGACGCCTGCCTGGCCCACGGCGTGCCGGTGTCGGTCGAGCCGACGTCCGACGGGCTGCCCGTGACCCGCTGGCATGACCAGGCCGGCGAAGGACGCCGGGACCTGAGCGCGGTCGCCGCCGACCCCGACCTGCTGGCCGACCTCGTCCGTGGCCTGTGGCGGCTGCTGGACCGCGCCACGCAGCTCGACCCGGAAGGTCCCCGTGCGGCCGGCCTGATCGCGACGCTGGCGGCGACGCCGGGACTGCTGGCGGCACTCCGGCACGGCATCGGGCAGCTGCGCACCGACGGCCTCACCGTCGCCGGGCTGGAGGCCGTCCTGCGCGAGTTGTATCCGCTGTGGTCGGCGGCCGGGATCCGGCTCGCGCCCGGCGAGCTGCGCCGGATCGCCGCGCTCGACGCCGCCGAGGTGCTGGCCGGCTCGCTGCGCGCCGGGCTGGTCGACGAGCTGGGCTGGCCCGCATACGAGACGGCGGTCACCGAACTCAAGCGGCTGGGCCTGTCCCCGAGCTGGCCGACGCTGGCCGCGAGCGACGTCACCCGGGCGGTGACCGTCTCCCCCGACGGCACGTCCACCCAGCACGTGGTGCGTGCACCGGCGAACAGCCGGCACACCGAGGCCGCCTGTCACGAGCTCGGCGGTCGAGTGCTGGTGACCGGGAGTTCGCCCTACAGCGACGGCTGGGCCTACTGGTCCGACCGCCCGGACCAGGTGTTCAAGCTGTCGCACGACCCGTCGGCGCGAGCGGAGCGGACGGAGCACGCCGGACCGCTCATGCCCTACCTGCCGCTGCCCGGTGGCGGGCTCACCACCGGTGGCCGACCCTGGCTGCCCGGCGAGCACACGCCGCCCCCGCCCGGACTGGTGAGCAGCGACGGTGTCATGTACTGGCGCTGCGAGCAGCGGGCCGACGGGTGGCACTGGCGCGAGTACGACCCGCACACCGGCGAGCCGGGTCGGCACAGTCTGCCCTCGTTCTTCACGGACGGCACGCTGGACGGAGCGCGGCTGCTGCCCGAGTGGTCGTGGCTGCGACCGGGCCCGGCGGCATTCGCCGGTTCCCCACTGGGCAGCACGGACGGCTTGCTGGGCTGGCGCGTGCACGTGCTGCCCGGCGGCACCCAGGTCGGCGGGTCGGTCGACGGCCGCACGGTCCGGTGGCAGCCGACCGTGCCCGGCGAGGTGCTGGTCGGCGCGCTGCGGCTGCCCGGCGACGACCGGCTCCGCCCGGTCACCACCCGTCCCGGCGACCGGCCGCACCCGTACGACCTCGCCGTCACGGTCTGGTCGCCCGACGGCGGCGGCCCGCTGCAGGAGTGCCTGGCCACCCACACCCGCCCGCCGTTCCCGCACTGGCACGCGCTGCGGCCGCGCGACGCGGCAGGGTCGGCGGCACTGCGCGCGGTGACCACGCCGCTGGCCGGCGCGCTGCTGGCCGACCTGCGCGGCAACGCCACGCTGGACCACTCGGTCGACGAGGCGATCAGCCGCCACCTGCCGGAGGTCACCGACCCGATGCTGCGGCGGGCCCTGCGCGCCGTCGTGCGCACCGCGCTGCGGCTGGAGACCCGGCTCGCGAAGCTGTCCGAGCTGCTCGCCGGGATCGAGGCGGAGCAGGCTTCGGCGGCTCCGTCCGGCCTGGACGCTGCGACGTCCGCCGGGCAGCGGCAGGAGGGCTCCGGCCGGAAGCCGGCCGAGACATCCGACGGCGAGCTGTCCCAGGCGCTGGGTGCGCTTCTGGTGTGGCGGGGGCGGTACTACTACGGCTCCAAGGACCATCGCACCGCGGTGATGGACCAGGTCACCGCGGTGTCGCGGGCGTTCGCCGACCCGCCGGACGGCGCTGCGCCGCCGAACGCCGAGTCGGCCTGGCCGTGGCTGCTGCCCGGGCTCGGCGCGGTGCTGATGGTCGCCGCCTCCCCGACCGGGACCCCGGAGTCCCGGTCGGTGCTCGCCCGGCTGCTGCGGGCGTTCGCGGCCTCGCCGTTCGCCGCCGCGGATCCGCGCATCCGCTTCGCCGAGCTCGCGGTCACCGCCGAGCACACCGTCCCCGAGGTGGGCGAGGGCGGTCGCCGCATCGTGTTCCTGTCCGGCAGCGGGCACGGCCTGTCCGGCGCCGACCCGAGGTTCCTGCGGTACGCCGTGGACCGCTGCGCCGACGCGGTTTTCGCGCCGATCGCGGGCATCGACGTGCGCACCGAGATCCGCCGCGGTGGCTGGGGTGACGCCGCCCGGCTGAACGCCGCCGCCGACCTGCTCGATCGCGAGGGCGCCCGGCCGTGGCAGGCCGACGGGGCACGGCGGCTGGCCGAGCTGACCGGGCTGACCCGGGCCGAGGCCGTGCTGCTGCTCGCCGGGCTGCCCATCGGCGGCTGGAGCCGGCACTCGCTCAGCGCCGCCCAGCGCAAGGTTGTCGGCCTGTCCGCGGCCGAGGCGGACCTGGCCGCACAGCAGTGGCACCTGATCCCGCACGAGCGCCGCGTCGCGCTGCTCGACGCGGCCGTGCCGGACGATCCCGCCGACCTGTGGCGGCACGGGCCCGACGTGGACGAGCTGGCGGCCCGGTGGCTCGCCCTGTTCGGACGGCGTACGCCGCTGCCGGAGGAGCTGCTGATCGAGGCGAAGCGGGTGGTCCCCGGCGGCACGGGGCAGGAGGTGCTGCGCGTCATCGCCGAGCCGGGGCCGCGCACCTGGCTGTGCACCGACGGGGTGACCGAGGCGAGCTCATGGGCGTTGGAGACCCACGCGAGCGGCGGCGAAGCGTTCGACGAGGGCTGGCTGAAGGGTGCCGCGGCGGGGCTGGCCTGGCTGGCATACCGGCTGCCCGCGGGCGACCCGCTGCGGGCGGCGCTGCCACGCGCGCTGGACCTGGTGCGGCAGCGGCTGGACAACCCCAAACTGGCCGTGGGGACCACGTACCTGCGGCTCGGCCTGGTGCCCGACGGGCTGCCCGGGGTGTGGCGCAGCGACGACGACGGCACTCACGGCACGTACCACCTGCTGCCCGCCGCGATCACGGCCCCGGACGACCCGGCGCTGGCGCTGGGCGAACCCGGTGTCTCCCACGCCCTGCGCCTGCTGCGTGACCCGGCGCTGGCCGCCGCGCTCGCCGAGGCGGACGCGCTGCCCGCGGGGACCTGGCCGCAGGACCCCCGGCACACCGTGCCCGACCTGGTCGCGGCGGCGGTCGCGGCACACGGGCTGACGCCGGAGGCAGCCGCGTACTACCTGCAACTGCTGGCGCTGCCGGACCCGAGCGACGCCAACGCGGCCCGCTGGCTAGGCGTCACCACGGCGCGGCTGAAACCGCTGCGGGCGGCGCTGATCGCGGCGGGACTGGTCGTCGAGGCGCGGCGCGAGCGGTCGGGCCGCACGGTGTTCCTGCCGGGCGGCTGGCTGAACCTCAAGGCCCCCGCGCTGCCGGTCGAGTCGTGGAAGGCCCCGTTGCTGGGGCTGCGGGCCGACACCGCGCCGCCGCTGGGCACGGCCCTGCTCGGCCGCCCGGTCGCCGGCCTGTTCCGCGCCGCGTGGGCCCGGGCCACGGCAGGTGACCGCCCGGCGTGACCGGCCTGTCCCGCGTCGCGGGTCAGCGCCCAGCGTGACCAGCCCGTTCCGCGCCGGGGTGGGCGCCCGGCGCGATCACTGTCTCGGGTCGGAGAGTGCGGTCGGACCGCACTTTCCGGCCGGAAACGGCGATCTTCACGGCGCCGCCACGGCGGAGCGGCGGAATCGCGGGTGGCCGGGGTGCGGGTCCCCTACGCTGGCGTCGGAGGACGACGGGTGGTGGGCCGTGGCGGCGGTGGGGGCGGTCTCGCGGGCGCTGGCCGAGCTGCACGCGCGGCTGGCCGTCGTGGACGACGGCGCGGTCGCCGACTACATCCCGCAGCTGGCGCTCGCCGATCCGGCCGCCTTCGGGCTGGCCCTGGTCAGCATGGACGGCCACCGGTACACCGCGGGCGACGCCCTGGCCCCGCTGACCATCCAGTCGGTCTCCAAACCCTTCGTGTACGCCCTGGCGCTGGCCGAACTCGGCCTCGACGCGGTGACGGCCCACGTCGGCGCGGAACCCAGCGGTGAGGGCTTCAACGCGATCAGCCTGGAGCCCGGCACCGGCCGCCCGGCCAACCCGATGATCAACGCGGGCGCGATCGTGACCACGTCGCTGATCCCGGCCGCCGACCCGGCGGCGCGCTTCGAACGCATCCTGGCCTGCCTGTCCGCCTTCGCGGGCCGCCGCCTCGACGTCGACGAGGCCGTGTACGCCTCCGAGTCGCGCACCGGCGACCGCAACCGGGCGCTGGCGTACCTGATGCGCGGCGCGGGTTCGCTGGCCGTGGATGTCGAGGAGGCGGTGGACGTCTACTTCCGGCAGTGCGCGGTGCGGGTGACCGCGGCCGACCTGGCGGTGATGGCGGCCACGCTGGCCGGCGGCGGGGTGAACCCGGTGACCGGCGAGCCGGTGGTGCCGGAGCTGACGGCCGAGCGGGTGCTGGCGGTGATGGCGACGTCCGGCATGTACGACGCGGCCGGCGACTGGCTGCTGCGGGTGGGCCTGCCCGCCAAGGGCGGCGTGTCCGGGGGGCTGATCGCGTGCAGCCCGGCCCGGTTCGGCATCGCCGCGTACAGCCCGCCGCTGGACGCGGTCGGCAACCCCGTGCGCGGCGTGCTGGCGCTGCGGGAACTGTCCGAACGTTATGCCCTGCACCTGATGCACCATCCCGGCGCGGCGCCGGCGACCGTCACCCGGGACGTGCACGGCGACGGCGTGGCGCTGGTGATCGCGCAGGGTCCGCTGGAGTTCACCACGACCGAGCGGCTGCTGTCCGTGCTGGCGGAAGCGGTCGCGCCGCTGCCCGCAGCCGGTGGCGTGGTGCTGGACCTCGACCGGGTGACCCGCGTCGACCCGCCCTCGGCGGCGATGGTGCGCGAGGAGCTGACCGTGCTGCGCCGCCGCGGGCTCACCGTCGCCGCCGTGGGCGAGGCCGGGGCGTCCGTGCTCGACGATCCCGACCACGTGTTCGGCACCCGCAAGCGGGCCGTGGCCTGGTGCGAGCAGCAGGTCAGCGCCGCCGAGCCGCCGGAGGAGCGGCGGCGGACCGGAGCGGCGGAACCCCCCGAGCAACCGCACTGGTAGCAGCTCGCAACGGCGTCACCGGTCGCGGACCTCGCCCGGCGGCCATCGGCGGCACCGGGTGTCAGAAGTGCCAGAACAGCGGGACCAGCAGCACGGCGACGACGCCGAACCAGGCCAGCATCACCGAGCCGAGCCGCCAGTAGTCACCGAAGCGGTAGCCGCCGGGTCCGAGCACCATCATGTTGGCGGGCGTGGCCACCGGGGTCAGGAACGCCGCGGCGGCGGCCACCGTCACGCACATGATCACGGGTCGCACCGATACGCCCAGCTCCGCGGCGGCCGACAGCGCGATCGGGATGACGATCAGCGCCGTCGCGGTGTTGCTGATCAGCTGCCCGAGCACCGCGGTGACCAGGAACAACCCCAGCAGCAGGGCGTACGGGCCGGCGTCGCCGACCGCCGCGACGAGCGCGTGCGCGACCAGCCCGGCCGCGCCGGAGCGCTGGATGGCGACCGACAGCGGGATCATCGCGCCGATGATGACGATGGTCGTCCACGAGACGGCCCGGTAGGCCTGCGCGACGGTGACCACCCGCAGCACGACCATCGCCCCGGCGGCCAGCACCCCGGCCACCGCCGCCGGGACGACGCCGGTGGCCAGCAGCAGCACCATCGCGGCCAGCACGGCGACGGCCCGGTACGCCCCCGGCCCCAGCGGCACCGCCTGGCGGCGCACCAGCGCGGGCGAGTCCACCACGAGCACGTCGGGATCGCGGTCGACGTTGCGCTCCAGCGCGGCCCAGTCGCCCTGCACCAGCAGCGTGTCCCCGGCGGCCAGCGCCGTCCGGCCGGGCCCCTGGTGGTGGCCCTTGCGCTGCACGGCGAGCACGACCAGGTCGCCGCTGTCGGTGACCATGCCCGGGAACGCCGTCGCACCGACCAGGCCGGAGCGCGGGCCGACGACGACCTCGGCGACGCCGAACTCCCGGTTGAGCAGCGCGCCCGGCACGTGGTCGGCGGCCGTGCCGGGCAGGGTCTGCAGTCCGTGTTCGGCCGCGAAGCGCTCGGCCGTGTCCGCGTCGCCGCTGAGCACCAGCACGTCGCCGGGCCCGGCCGGACCGGCGGCGCGCGGCACGCCGTCCGCGGTCTGCACCCCGAGCAGCACCAGCCCCGGATAGCGGACCGGATCGGGCGGCGCCGGCGCGGTGGCGCGTCCACCGTCCACGCGGGCACCCGGCCCGGCCGTCTCGCCCGCCGAGCCCGGCGCGGTGTCCCGACCGGTGGCCACGGGCACCGACGGCGGGACCAGCAGGCGGTGCGCGTCCCGGTCGAGGCGGTACTGCTTGGCCAGGGTGCGGGCGTGGCGGCTGAGGTCGCGCGGCATCGTGTCGGCGGTGCGCCGGGGCAGCAGCCGGTGCCCGGCCAGCACCGCGATGGTGATCACGCCGACCACCAGCGGCACCCCGGCCATCGCGAACTCGAAATATCCGAAGCCGCGGCCGCCGGCCTCCTGGGCCGCTTCGGAGGCGATCACGTTGATCGGTGTGCCGGTCAGCGCCAGCATCGACCCGGCGTGCGCGCCGAAGGCCAGCGGCATGGCCAGTTCCGACGGCGCGTGTCCGGTGCGGACGGCGAGGATGACCACCATCGGCAGCAGCGCGGCCACCGCACCGTTGACGGTGATCAGCGCGGTGAGTCCCGCGACCAGCAGCATGACCAGCATCAGCAGCCGGGTGCGCCCCCTGCCCGCGTGCGCCATGAGGGTCTGCCCGGCCCACGTGGTGACGCCGGTGGCGTCCAGGCCCTCGCTGACCACGAACAGGCTCGCCACGAAGATCACCACGGGGTCGCCGAACCCGGCGAAGATCTCCGCGGGTCCGAGCAGTCCGGTGAAGTAGAGGCTCAGCGCCGCGCCGAGCGCCACCACCTCGACGGGCAGCCGGTTCCAGGCGAACAGGACGACGACCGCACCGAGGATCGCGAACGCGAGCGCCGCCTGGCTCACCGGCGGACTACCCCAGCTCGACCGGCGCGCCCGGACCGAGCGGGATGCCCAGCAGATACCAGACCACGAAGAACAGGGTCCAGGCCACCGCGATGATCAGCATGTACGGGATCATCAGCGAGATGACCGTGCCGACGCCGGCCTCCTTCTTGTACTTCTGCGCCAGCAGCACGATGAACGGCAGGTAGACCATCAGCGGGGTGACCACGTTCATCGGCGAGTCGGCCACCCGGTAGGCGGCCAGCACGGTCTGCGGCGCGACGCCCAGGCGCAGGAACAGCGGCACGAAGATGGGCGCGAAGATGGCCCACTTCGGGATGACGCCCGGGATGATGATGTCCAGCAGCAGCACCACCAGGATGAAGCCGATGAGCAGCCACAGCGGCCCGATGTTGGCGCGTTCCAGCCCGTCGGCCATCTTCACCGCGGCGACGGTGGCCATGTTGGTGTAGTTGAAGTACGCGATGAACTGGGCGATCACCAGCAGCATGAAGATCAGGCCGCCGAGCCCGGCGAACGTCTTCGTGATCGCGTCCATCGCCGCCGCGGTGCCCTTGAGGGTGCCCGCGCCCGCCCCGTAGCACAGGCCGCAGACCAGGAAGACCAGCATGATGATGAAGATCAGGCTGTCCATCAGCGGCGAGTCCTCGACCAGGCTGCCGGTGACCGGGTTGCGCAGGATGCCCCACGGTTTGGGCGGCACCGACAGCAGCAGCAGCACCGCCAGCACGGCC
Organism: Catellatospora chokoriensis; assembly: GCF_011297315.1. Taxonomy (NCBI): domain Bacteria; kingdom Bacillati; phylum Actinomycetota; class Actinomycetes; order Micromonosporales; family Micromonosporaceae; genus Catellatospora; species Catellatospora chokoriensis. Next base: position 62,164 of record NZ_JAAOTI010000012.1, on the reverse strand, counting down.
AGCAGGCCCCAGCCGGCGTAGCGCAGCCCGCGGGCCTGCGCGGCCGGGGGCGCGTCGCCCTCCACCGGCGCGGCCTCGGGCACGTCGGTGGCCTCGTGCGACACGGCTCCCGTGTACTTGCCCAGCCGCGGCTCGATGATCTTCTCGGTGATGAAGGTGATCAGGAACGCCAGGAAGACGGTCGAGCCGATGGCGAAGAACATGTTCGCGGTGAGGCTGATCTTCCGGGCCGGGTCGGCCAGCGCGACCGCCTCGTTGGTGATCTCGGTGATGATGCCGTCGGTCGGCGTGATGAGCACGTTCACCATGAACGTGCCGCCCACCGCGCCGAACGCGGCGGCGAGCCCGGCCAGCGGATGCCGGCCGACGCTCATGAAGGCGACCGCCCCGAGCGGGATCAGCACCAGGTATCCGGCGTCGGAGGCGATCGACGACAGGATGCCGACCAGCACGATGATGAAGGTCAGCGACCAGGGCGGAGCGACCGCGACCAGCTTGCGGATCAGCGCGCCGATGAGCCCGGCCCGCTCGGCCAGGCCCACGCCGATCATGGCGACGAGGATGACGCCGACCACGCCGAAGTTGGTGAAGTTGGTGACCGCCGAGGTGAAGATGAACCGGATGCCGTCCGCGGTGAGCAGGCTCTTGATCGCGGTGGTCTCGGTGTGGGTCTTCACCTCGGGGTGGTAGAACTCCTCGGGCGGGATGTCCAGTGAGGGCTGCTGGGTGCCGCCGGGATAGGTCTCCTCCGCCACCACCGGCGCGGGGGCGGCCGACTCGTAGGTGACCTGCACGCCGATCGCGGCGAAGATCGCCGAGAGCACGATGATCAGACCGATCAGGATCAGGAAGATCATCACCGGGTGCGGCACCTTGTTGCCGACCTTCTCGACCCCGTCCAGCAGACGCTGGGTGAACGGGCGCTTCCCGGCGGACGCGGTCGCTGCGGTCATGCCTGCTCCTCGCTGCGCTCGTCGTCGGCCCGCGCTGGCGCCGACATGTCTCGCTCGCCGCGATCAGCCGCGGCCCGGCGGCATGCGGGCAGGTGCCGCCCTTGCCGTCGCTTGCTCATGCGCGGCCTTTCCCCGCCAGTGGCGCGGGCTGCGGGCGCTGGAAGGCCAGCGCGAGGTCGAGCAGCAGCCGCGCGCCGAATCCGGTGCAGCCCTGCGGGATCCAGGTGCGCGCCGTGTCGTTCTGCGCCGTGCCGGCGATGTCGATGTGCGCCCACGGGGTGCCCGCGACGAACTCCTCCAGGAACAGCGCGGCGTGGATCGCCGCCGCGTTCGCACCGCCCATGTTCTTGATGTCGGCGACGTCGGAGTTCATCTCGCCGCGGTAGCGGTGCGCCACGGGCAGCTGCCAGACCTGCTCGTCGACCCGCGCCGCCGCGGCCCGCACCTGGTCCACCAGGCCCTGGTCGTTGCCGAACACCCCGGCGATCTGCGCGCCGAGGGCGCGCAGGCAGGCCCCGGTCAGCGTGGCGATGTCCACGATCGCGTCCACCGGCTCCTCGGTCGCCAGCACCAGCGCGTCGGCCATCACCAGGCGGCCCTCGGCGTCGGCGTTGACCACCTCGACCGTGGTGCCGCCGCGGATGGTGAGCACGTCACCGAGCTTGACGGCGGTGCCCGAGGGCATGTTGTCGGTGCACATCAGGTAGCCGGTGACCGCCACGGGGCAGTCCAGCTCGCGCAGCAGCGCCATCGCGGCCAGGATCGCGCCCGCGCCGGACATGTCGTTCTTCATGGTCGCGTGGACCGCGTCGGCGGGCTTGAGGCTGATGCCGCCGGAGTCGTACATGATGCCCTTGCCCACCAGCGTCAACCGGGGCACCTCGGGGTCGCCCTCGGGGCGGTAGCGCAGCTTGATCATGCGCGGCTCGTCGGCGCTGCCCGCGTTCACCCCGAGCAGCCCGCCGCAGCCCAGTTCGATGAGCGCGTCCCGGTCGTACACCTCGACGGACAGCCCGCTGTCCGCGCCGAGCTGCGCGGCGACCCCGCCCAGCCGCTCCGCGGTGAGCATGCTCGGCGGCGAGTTGGCCAGATCGCGGGCCAGCGCGGTGGCCCTGGCGTACGCGAGCCCGCGGCCCACCCCGCGCCGCACCGCCTGCACGTCGTCCGGCGCGGCGACCACCGTCAGCGCGGTGACCGGCGGCGCGCTTTCCTTCTTCAGCACCTCGAAGCGATACCGAGCCAGCAGCACCCCCTCGACCGCGGCCTGCCCGGCGGTCTCCGGTGGCACCCCGGTCGTCCCCTCCAGCGCCAGCACCAGGCGTCCGGCGGAGCCCGCGGCTCGGGCGAACGCGGCAGCCGCGTCGCGCAGCCGGTCGCCGTCGAGTTCCGCAGGCTCGCCGGTGCCGACGGCGATCAGCGCGGAACCGCCGGGCTGCGGCAGCGCCAGCGTCTGGCCGATCTTTCCCGTGAACTCCGCCTCGGCCAGGTCGCCGCGGTCCACGCCCAGCACCGGCGGCACCGTGCCCGAGGCGGCCACCAGCACGCCCATCGGCGCGTCGCCCACGTCGAGATCCCCGGCCGCGACGACGGCGACGTCGGGAACACGGGTCCAGGAGGGAACGGGCTCGAAGCCTGTCGCCGTCGCTGTCATTCCACCGCTCCCTCATGCCGACGGCACACCACCGGTTCGTGCAGCCCTGAAGCACAGCATCACGGCTCTGGAGTGAATTTGCGGACGTTTTGCGAGGATTGGTCGTCAGGCCCGGCCTCCGGCGAGAATGGAGGCGTGACCCGCTACGGCGCGCAGTACGGCCCGGACTTCACGTTCCTCGGGGTGCCCCGCTGCGACTGGGCCGATCCGGCGACCTATGCCGACGCCGACGTGGTGATCCTGGGCGCGCCGTTCGACGGCGGCACCTCGCACCGCCCCGGCACCCGGTTCGGGCCCGGCGCCATCCGCGGCACCGACTACCTGCCCCACGACGGCTCCCGGCCGCACCTGGCGCTGCGGGTCGACCCGCTCGGTCCCGACCTGGCCGTACGCGACGCGGGCGACCTGGAGCTCTACAGCGGCGAGGTGCAACGCAGCTGCCAGAGCATCGCCGACGCGGTCGCGTTCCTCGCCGAGCACGGCGTGATCCCGCTGATCCTGGGCGGCGACCACACCGTGACCTGGCCGGACGTCACCGGAGTGGCCCGGCGGCACGGATACGGCCGGGTCTCGGTGATCCACTTCGACGCGCACGCCGACACCGGCGACATCAACTTCGGCTCGCTCTACGGCCACGGCCAGCCGATGCGCCGGCTGATCGAGTCCGGCGCGGTACGAGGGGACCGCTTCCTGCAGCTCGGACTACGCGGCTACTGGCCCGAGCCGGCGACCCTGGACTGGATGGCCGACCAGGGCATGCGGTCGTACCACATGAACGAGATCGGCGCCCGGGGGCTGGACGCGGTGCTCGACGAGGCGTTCGCGATCGCCCTGGACGGGTGCGACGCGGTCTTCCTCTCCGTCGACATCGACGTGTGCGACCCGGCGCACGCGCCCGGCACCGGCACGCCCGAGCCCGGCGGCCTCACCGCCCGCCAGCTGCTCGACGCGGTGTCGCGCATCTGCCGCACGCTGCCCGTGGCGGGCGCGGACGTGGTCGAGGTCTCCCCGCCGTACGACCACGCCGAGGTCACCGCGATGCTCGGCAACCGCGTCGTCCTGGAGGCGCTGTCCGGTATGGCCCGCCGCCGCCGCGACACCCGCGACGGCGCCCCCTGGGACCCCACCACCCCACTCCTCGACGGCCGCGGCGCGACCTCCTCGGACTGACACACCGCCACCGCGCCCGCAAGATCGCCCGACTTGCCCGGCACCTGTGCGAATCTTGGCCCTCCACTCGCCCACCTGCCAGGCAAGTCGAACGATCATGGCACCGCGCCGCGTCACGGCGGCCGGGCGCGGCGAGGCACGGTCGGTGGGCGAGTCCGGCGATCATGCGTCGGGTGGGCGGCCCGGGGCGGTAGGGTCGGCGGCGATGGACGCCGAGGACTGGAACCGCCGCTACGCCGCCGCCGACCTGGTGTGGAGCGCCGAACCCAACCGCTTCGTGGCGGCCGCGCTCGACGGGCTGCCGCCGGGCCGGGCGCTCGACCTCGCCTCGGGCGAGGGGCGCAACGCGCTGTGGCTGGCCGGCAAGGGCTGGCAGGTGACCGCGATCGACTACGCGCAGGTCGCGGTCGACAAGGGACGCGAGCGGGCCCGGCGCGACGGGCTGGACGTGGACTGGACGGTCGGCGACGTGCTGGCGTACCGGCCTCCCGCGGAGGGCTTCGATCTGGTCCTGATCGCCTACCTGCAGCTGCCGCCGGACCAGATGGCGCAGGTGTGGGCGCTGGCGTCGCGGGCGGTCGCGCCCGGCGGCACGCTGTTCGCGATCGGCCACGACCGGACCAACCTCACCCACGGCACCGGCGGTCCGCAGGACCCGGACCTGCTCTGGGTGCCCGAGGAGCTGACCCGGACCCTGGTCGCCGACGGGCTCACCGTGGACCGGGCCGAGCGGGTGCGGCGCGAGGTCGCCACCGACGAGGGCGTCCGCCAGGCCGTGGACACCCTGCTGCAAGCCCACGCCCCGGTGCCCGACCTGCCCTGAACGCGACGCCCGCCGGAACGACGCCGGACGGATCATGGCAGGTCATCATACGTCTTAGTTGTGCGACCCGACTTTGTGCCAGATCCATCGACACACGTTGCGGTCCTGTTGCGACGGTGTGAAACTTCCATCACGCGCGCAGGGAGCCAGACCGCGCGACACGGCACCGAGGGCCCCGGTTCACCGGGAGGTGCCGCGCACCGCCGCAACAGCCTGTCCGGGCTGTCCATTCCTTCCTGCGCGCGAGCGCGCCGCCCGCCCGGTGGCCGCGTCCCCGCGCGGGCCCCGCACCGGTCCCGAGGCAAGTCGGACCGGTCCGGGCTGGCTCAAGGAGTACCCAGTGAGGATTCCGATCAGATTCACCTTGCGACGCCGGTTGACGGCGCTGCTCGGCGTGAGCGCGCTGGCCACCATGGGGTTGGTCGCCGTGGCCGCGCCCGCACAGGCCGCCGTGTCCTGCCAGGTGACCTACACCAAGGCCTGGGACAACGGCAGCGGCTTCGGCGCCAACATCAACATCACCAACACCGGCGACCCGCTGACCAGCTGGTCGCTGACCTGGACCTGGCCCGGCAACCAGGGCGGTATCCAGGGCTGGTCGGCCAACTACAGCCAGTCGGGCCAGAACGTCACCGCCACCAGCCTGTCCTACAACGGCAGCCTGGCCACGGGCGCGTCGACCGGCATCGGGTTCAACGGCTCGTACAGCGGCACGAACACCAACCCGTCCAACTTCGCGATCAACGGGGTCTCCTGCGGCGGCACCACGCCGACGGTGAGCCTGGTCGTGTCGCCGACGTCGGTGAGCGTGCCCGAGGGCGGCACCGCGACCTACGCGGTACGCCTGTCGGCGCAGCCCACTGGCAACGTCACGGTCGCCACGACCGCTGGTTCCGGTGACACCAACCTCACCGTGTCGTCCGGCGCGAGCCTGACGTTCACGACGAGCAACTGGAACACCAACCAGAACGTCACCCTGGCCGCGGCCGAGGACTCCGACACCACCAACGGCACCAGGCCGTTCACGGTGGCGGCGTCCGGGTTGAGCTCGGTGACGGTCAACGCGACCGAGGCCGACAACGACAGCACCACGACCCAGTCGCTGGTGGTCTCGTCGACCAGCGTCAGCGTGCCGGAGGGTGGCACGGCGACCTACACGGTGCGCCTGGCCGCGCAGCCCTCGGGCAACGTGACGGTCACCAACACCGCCGGCTCCGGCGACACCAACATCACGGTCTCGTCCGGCGGCAGCCTGACGTTCACCACCGGCAACTGGAGCACCCCGCAGACGGTGACCCTGGCCGCCGCCGAGGACTCCGACACCACCGCCGGCACCCGCCCGATCACGGTCGCCTCCAGTGGCCTGACCTCGGTGACGGTGACCGCGACCGAGGCCGACAACGACGGCGGCACCGGCGGCCCGCGAGCCGACAACCCGTACTCGGGCGCGGGTGTCTACGTGAACCCGCAGTGGCGGGCCGCGGCGCTGGCCGAGCCCGGCGGCAGCCGGATCGCCAACCAGCCCACCGGTGTCTGGTTCGACCGGATCAGCGCGCTGACCGGCAACGGCAGCCCGACCACGGGCAGCATGGGCCTGGCCGACCACCTCGACCAGGCGGTCATCCAGGACGCCGCCAACGGCTCCGCGCCGATGGTGATCCAGATCGTCGTCTACAACCTGCCCGGCCGTGACTGTGCCGCGCTGGCGTCCAACGGCGAGCTGGGCCCGACCGAGCTGCCCCGCTACAAGTCCGAGTACATCGACCCGATGGCGGCGATCCTGGCCCGCCCGGCGTACGCGAACCTGCGCATCGTGGCGATCATCGAGATCGACTCGCTGCCGAACCTGGTGACCAACGTCGGCGGCCGCGCCACCGCGACCGCGATGTGCGACACCATGCTCGCCAACCGCGGCTACGTCGAGGGTGTCGGCTACGCGCTGGCCAAGCTCGGCGCGGTCCCGAACGTCTACAACTACATCGACGCGGCGCACCACGGCTGGGTCGGCTGGGACGACAACTTCGGGGCGACCGCGAACATGATGTTCTCGGCCGCGACCGCGTCCGGCAGCACCGCTGCCAACGTGCACGGCTTCATCACCAACACGGCGAACACCTCGGCGCTGACCGAGCCGTACGTCGGCACGGTGACCGAGCAGCTGCGCCAGACCACCTGGATCGACTGGAACCGGTACAACGACGAGCTGACCTTCGCGCAGGCGTTCCGGTCGCGGCTCATCCAGTCCGGCTTCTCGTCGAGCATCGGCATGCTGATCGACACCTCGCGCAACGGCTGGGGCAACTGCGTGCAGACGCCCTGCCAGCCGACGCAGGCCACCCGGCCCACGGCGGCGAGCACGTCGACCGACCCGAACACGTTCGTGAACCAGTCCCGCATCGACCGTCGCATCCACAAGGGCAACTGGTGCAACCAGGCCGGCGCCGGCCTCGGCGAGCGCCCGCGTGCCGCGCCCGCGACGGGCATCGACGCGTACGTCTGGATCAAGCCGCCGGGCGAGTCCGACGGCTCCAGCAGCCTGATCCCGAACGACGAGGGCAAGGGTTTCGACCGGATGTGCGACCCGACCTACACGGGCAACGCCCGTAACGGCAACAGCATGTCCGGCGCGCTGCCCAACGCCCCCGTGTCGGGGCACTGGTTCTCCGCTCAGTTCCAGCAGCTGATGGCGAACGCGTATCCGCCGTTGAGCTGACCCGCTACCGAGTGGCGGTCCCGCATCCGCGTGGGTGCTCAGGATCGGGGCCGTCCTCGCGCCGTCGGGGCATCGCCGTCATGGCGGCCCGGGCGGCGGGAACCCCGCCGGCCGGGCGCACCGGCCCGGCGGGTCTGTAGGGAGTGCCGCCAGGGCGGAAACTTGGGCCCCGCCGGCAGCGGCACGGCCGCCGGCGTCGTGAGAGCGACGCCGGCGGTCCGCCGTTCAGCAGGGCGTACGCCACTTCGAGGAGTTGGCGAATCTTTTTCTCCGAAGCGGTGTTTAACCGCTCGTCCGATCGGGTACCGCCCCCGCTATGGCATGGCAACAGGTGCCCCCATGGCTCGTGCCCCGCGAAGGCGCCGCCGCACCACCGCTCCCGGCCGCGTGACGCATGTCCGAACCTGCACCACGCGCACATGTCGGCTTCCCGTACCGCGGGGTCGCCGAGTACGTCAGCGGCACCCTGGCCTTCCTCCACACCGCCCTCGACGCCGGGAACCCGGTGCTGGTCGCCGTGCCCAGCGCGAAGCTGGAGATCCTGCGGGACTGTCTCGGCTCGTACGCCGAGCGGGTGCGGTTCACCGATCTGACCGTCGCCGGCCGCAACCCCGGCCGCATCCTGCCCGGCGTGCTGCTGGCCTTCGCCGACGAGTTCCCCGGCCGCGGCACGGCGATCGTCGTCGAGCCGCTGTGGCCGGGCCGGAGCCCGCTGGAGTATCCGGCGTGCGTCGCGCACGAGGCGCTGGTCAACCTCGCCTTCGCGGGCCGCGACGTGAGCCTGCTGTGCCCCTGCGACGCCGCCAACCTGGACCCGCACATGGTGTCCGACGCCCACCGCACCCACCCCGAGCTGCTGCTGCGCGGCGAGCGCCGGCCGAACCCGGCGTACGGCGACCCGCGCCAGACCGCGGCCTCGTTCCATCCGCCGCTGCCCGCTCCCCCGCCGCATGCGGCGACGATGCGCTACGACGCGGTGCACGACCTGGCCGGGCTGCGTTCCTTCGTGACCGGCCACGCGGCCGCCGCCGGGCTGAAGCCGGAGCGCTGCGACACGCTCGCCGACGTGGTGTCGGAGTTGGCCGGCGGCACCCTGGCGCACACCGACGGCCCCGGCGCGGTCAGTGTGTGGCCGGAACGCGACCTGGTGGTCTGCCAGCTGCGCGACTCCGGCCAGTTCACCGACCCGCTGGCCGGGCTGGTCCCGCCCACCGTGCGGCGCGGCACGGGCGCCCTGCTGGACGCCCACCTGCAATGCGATCTGGTACGCGTGCACGCGCGCCCCGGCGCGACCACCGTGCGCCTGCACATGGCCGTGCCCGACTGACCTCTGCCGGGCCGCGCGGGCGGCTCAGGCCGAGTCGCGGACGACGAGTTCGGTGGGCAGGACGGTGGCGTACTCGCGCGGCGCCTCACCGGCCGCGGCCGCGAGCAGGCCCTGCACGGCCGTCGCACCCATCAGCTCCACGGGCTGGCGCACCGTGGTCAGCGCCGGGCGCACCTGGGCCGCCAGCGCGTGATCGTCGAATCCGACCACGGCCACGTCGTCGGGGATGCGCCGGCCGGCCTGGCGCAGGTAGCGCACCGCGCCCGCGGCCATCACGTCGGACGCGGCGAACACCGCGTCGAGCTGCGGGCGCTGGTCGAGCAGGCGCTGCATGGCGTGCGCGGCGGACGCCTGGCTCCAGTCGCCGTACGCGACCGGCAGGTCGGTGCGTCCCGACGCCTGGATCGCGTCGCGGTAACCGGCGAGCCGGTCGGCCCCCGGCCCGGTGTCCGGCGGCGCGGCGATGTGCCCGATCGTCCGGTAACCCCTGCCCAGCAGGTATTCCACCGCGGCACGGGCGCCGCCGCGGTTGTCCGCGTCCACATAGGGCAGCTGGTACGGGTGCAGCGGCCGGCCGACCACGGTGATCGGCAGCCCGAGCGCGGCCAGCGAGCCGGACAGCGGCAGCGGGCCGTGATCCGACACGATGATCACCCCGGCCACGTTGCCGGCCCGCAGGTAGCGGCCCACGGTCTCGGCCAGCGTGCCGGACACGTTGGTGACCAGCAGCGGCAGGTCGTAGCGGGCCAGCTCGGTCTCCGCCGCGCCGAGGAAGCGGGCGAAGAACGGCTCGGTGTAGACCAGCCGGTGCCCGGCGTGCACCACCGCCGCGACGGCCCGCGCACCGGCTGACGAGCGCCCCCAGGCCGCCCGCCGCCGCCGGTAGCCGAGCCGGCTCGCCGCGTCGCAGACGCGCTGGTATGCCTCGGCGCTGACCTGGCTGGAGTTGTTGAGCACGCGCGAGGCGGTCGCGATGGAGACCCCGGCCGCGCGGGCCACCTCCGCCAGCGTGGCCGGGGTGGCCGCCCCGGCGGGTCCCGGGTGCGGCGTGGAAGCGCTCCCGTACGTCATTGGTGCACCATAGCCCGCTGTTCCGGGGCGGCGGTAGGGTTCGCGCGAGCCATCCGTCCGCAGTGGCCGGACGGCATTCGGCTCAGCCTGCGTAGACCAGGTCCATCGTGTCGGTGTGGCCCGGCCAGCTCAGCTCCAGCCGCCAGCAGCCCGCCCCCGGCAGGTCGATGATGGACGGACCCGGCCCGCCCTTGACCTCGCGGAGCACCGGCTCGCCCGTGCCGTCCCGCCGCGCCGTGATGGTCAGCGTGCCCGGCTCCGCCACCTCCCGCGACACCCACAGGATCTTGTTGCTGACGCCGTCCTTGCGGTCGTAGGTCAGCGGGTGCCCGAACAGCACCGCGGCGATCTCACCCCGCACCCCGATCACGTGCGTGGCGACGGCATCCCCGCTGAACCCGGCGTCCGCCCAGTCCGGCAGCCGACCATTCTCGATCTTCGTCGCGGCGCACCCTGGCGCGAGGGACACCGCCGCCGACGGGCTCGGCGCGGCGGGCGGCGGATCCTGCCCCGTGCAGCCGGCGGCCAGCGCGGCACAGGCGGCCAGGACGAGGGCGGCGGGACGCCTCAACAGTGCGGTCATGGAAGTCTCCCGGATCCGGGGTGGCGGTCATCCGGGACGAGTCGTGGCGCTTCCCGCCGGTTCCGGGCGGACGCCGCAGAATCCCTGCGGACTCCCTCGGGGCGACCGGACGAGCCGCGGCACGCGCCCGGCAGGCGGCGCCGATCCCCCGCCGGTGGCCGCGCCGCCTTGACCTCAAGCCTGGTTGAGCTGGCAGGCTGTGCCGATGCGCATGACGAATCGCCTGGTCCCGGCCGCCTACCGGGACGTGTCGCAGGTGCCGGGGTTCCGCCGCCTGCTGTCCGGCGAGGCCGTCTCCTACCTCGGCGACGGCCTGAGCATCGTCACGATCTCTCTGCTGGCCATCCGCATCGCCGCCCCGGAGCACGCGGCCCTCGTCGTCGGCGCGGCCGTCGCCGCGTACACGCTGCCCGCCGCGCTCGGCGCGCTCGCGCTGGCCCCGTGGCTGCGCCGCGTCGACGCGCGCACCCTGGTCACCGCCAACGCGCTGCTGCGGGCCGGCGGCCTGGGCGCGGCCGCCGCGCTGCACCTGCTCGGGCTGCTCTCCCCGGCCGGATACGTCGCCCTGCTGGCGGTCTCGTCACTGCTCGTCGCGTGGGGTTCGGCAGGCACCTACACGCTGGTCAGCCGGCTCGTGCCGGCCGAGCACCGGCTGCCCGCCAACACGCTGCTCGGCACCAGCCAGACCACCGCCATCATCGCCGGGCCGCCGCTGGCCGGGCTGCTGGTCGCCGCCACCGGCCCCGGTGTCGCGCTGGCCGTCGACGCGCTGACCTACCTCGTGCTGGCCGCGCAGCTGCGCCGTATCCCGGCCGTAGCCGCGCCGGCCGAGCCCGAGGCGACCCGTACGACCAGCGGTTTCCGCCTGCTGGCCCGGCGGCCGGAGCTGCTGGGCCTGCTCGCGCTCACCGCGGTCTTCTTCTTCCTGTACGGCCCCGTCGAGGTCGCGCTGCCGCTGTTCATCGTCGACACGCTCGACCGCTCCGCGGGCTTCCTGGGCGTCTACTGGGCCGTCTTCGGCGTCGGCGCGCTGCTCGGCGGCCTGCTCGCGGGCACCCTGCGGCAGGTGACGCCGTGGCCGTTCACCATCGTGGTCATCGCGGGCTGGGGCGCCGCGCTGCTGCCGTTCGGCTTCACCACCTCGACCTGGATCACCCTGGTCGGGCTGGCCGTCGGCGGCCTGATCTACGGACCGTTCCCCGCCTTCAACATCACCCTGTTCCAGTCCGCGGCCGACCCGGCCGACCTGCCCGCGGTGCTCGCCGCCCGGGGTTCGATCACCGTGGCGGCGGCCCCGATCGGGGCCGCGTTCGGGGGCCCGCTGGTCGCCTGGCTCGGGCCGGGCGGCACGCTGCTGGCCTCGGGCGCGGCGACCGTGGCGCTGGCCGTGGTCGCGGCAGCGCTGCGGCCGGCGAGCACGGCTCGGCGGCCCGTGCCGGCCGTCGCCACTCCCACGGCCTGAGCCGCCGGCGGCAGGAGTTTTGCCGAACAGCCCGTGCGATGCCCGTGGACGGCTCAGAGTCGAATGATGGAGAACCAAGCCTGGCTGCAGATGCAGCAAGCGTTACGCGATATCGACTTCCCGGCGGATAAGCACGCAATCTTCTCACACGTCATCGAATACACCAGCGACGGTGACGTGCTGAAACTGGCGCGGACGCTGCCGCCCGAGGTCTACCGGAACATGTCCGAGGTGCGCAGCTCGGTGCGGCTCGACCCGTCGGTCGAGGAGGGCACCACGGTCACACAGAAGGCGGCGCAGGCGCGCTCGCACAACAAGAAGGTCGCCTCGTACCTGCGCGAGGTCCCTGACACCGAGCTCAGCTGACCGGCGCGGCCGGGGCGGGCGGACCCGCCCCGGCCGGTTCTCACCGGGTGACGGTGACCGTCTTGGTGCCCGTGGTGGGGATGTTCACCGAGGTGGCGGTGGCGAAGTCGGCCCCGCCGTGCCAGAAGTGCTCGCCCTCGCCCCAGACCTTGAAGCGCACCTTCTGCCCGCCGAGCACCAGCATGTCGCAGGTCATCGCCGCACGGCGGCCGTCGCAGGCGCCGCTGGCCTCGCCGGTCGCCGCGTGGTAGGCGGCGTAGTAGCCGCCCACCGGCGCCTTGACGGTGACCTTGGTGCCCTTGAGCAGCCGGATGTCGTAAGGCACGCTCTTGCCCGCCCGGACCTTGACCTTCGTCGCACCGGACCGGCCGCCCGAGTTGCCGCTCCACTGCGGGGCGTGGCCGTCGGCGTAGAAGTGCACCGGCCACAGGTACGGCCCGAGGAAGTCGACGCTGTACCGGCCGTCGGTGGCCACCGGCACGGAGATGCCCCCGCCGCCGTTGCTGTAGTCGATGTTGCCGAACCCGACGTAGGCGTTCTTGGCGGGCGTGCCGTCGGCGGCCCGGACGGTGCCGGTGATGGTGCCCCGCCGGTCCAGCTTGATGGTCGGCCCGGTCACGGTCTCCCCGGCCACCGCGGTGACCACCGCGGCCAGGGTCTGGTTGCCGGTGCCGCCGTCGGCGGTCACCCACTGCGCGCCGTACGGCGAGGCGGTCTCCGCCCAGGGCTGCCCGTAGGCGAACAGCTGGTGGGGGCCGGGCTGCAGCCGGTCCAGGACCACCTTGCCCTCGCTGTCGCTCGGCATGCAGCCCATACCGATGCTCAGCGCGCTGGGCGCGGTCGCCTCCACGCAGAAGCCCGCGACCGGCGCCCCGGTCTGGGCGTCGACGACCGTCGCGGCGATCCGTGCCGTGCGGCTGAGCACGACGGCGACCTCCGCCATGGGACCCTCGGTGACCGTCACGGCGGCGAAGTTCACCGAGTTGTAGCCGTCGGCCCAGATCGAGTAGCTCTGCCGCCCGACCGGCACGCCGTAGACCGTGGCCGAGCCGTCGACGCCCTCGGCCTGCGACTGGCCGGCATGCACGCTGAAGGCCGGCACCGGCTCGCCGGTCACCGAGTCGGTCGCGGTGACCTGCACCGAGCCGTTCGCCAGCTGCGTGTCGTCGACGCGCGTGGTGGCGTCCGTGGTGACGGTCACCGGGTCGGCCTCGAAGCGGTCGCCCTTGCCGCGGGCGTACTGCGCGATGAGGCGGTTGTGGTCGGTGAACTGGACCGTGTACTCGGAAGGAAGGACCTCGACCCGATACTCCCCCGCCTCGTCGGTGGTGGTGTAGTAGTTGAGGTTGCCCTGCTCGTTGCGCACCGCCACGTCGACGCCGGCCAAGGCCACGCCGGCCCGGTCGGTGAAGCGGCCCGCGACGGTGCCGGTGCCCACCAGCGTGTCGTCCACGGTCACGGTCTGCCCGCCCGTCACCGTGTACCTCGTCGCGGAGGCGGAGTCGGCCGCACCCGGCGCGTACTGCTCCCTGGTCCAGTCGATCCGGAACGAGACCACGTAGACACCCTGCGACACCCGCAGCGAGTACCGGCCGTTCTCGTCGGTCTGCGCGGACACGCCGTCACCACTGCCGACCGGCCCGGCCGACACCGACACGCCCGCCATGCCGTTGCCGGCGCGGTCCCGGAACGTGCCCGTGATCGTGCCCAGCGGCAGCAGCTCGCCGTCGATGGTCAACTGAGCGCCCGGGGTCAGCAGGTAGCTCGACGATCCGTGGTAGGCCACCGTGCCGGGGGCGTACCACGTCTGGCGCCCGGACGCCCAGTAACTCACCCGGTAGACCCCGGCCGGGAGGTTCGGCAGCGTGTAGTGGCCGGTGTCGTCGGTGCTGGTGAAGCCCGAGCCGGCACCGCTGAGCGAGGAGGCCGAGACACTCACTCCGGCGGCCGGCAGGCCGCCGTCGGTGAGCCGCCCGGTGATGCTTGCCGTGTCGGCGGCCTGCGCCGGCGCGGCCAGCCCCAGGGTGCCGATGGCGAGCGCGAGGGCGAGCACGCCCAGTCGTCTCGCTGAAGTCTTCAACATGACGTCCTCGAGGGGTACGCGAAGCGTCGCCGCGATCGCATTGATGGGAGCCGCCCCGTGATCAAATGCGGCGTATCCGATTGTCCACGAGGGACTCATCCCGTGCGTGTCCCCCGAACGTCGCCGCACGCCATACGAACGTCCAGCCGCCCAGCTCGTAGCCCTGTCACCAGCTGCTGATCCGGGCACCCCGCAGACGGGCCCGGTGGCGGCTCGTTACCGTGTTCTGCCGTGCCACCTACGCAGCGTCTGTTCATCGCGGTCTACCCGCCCGCACCGGCCGTCACCGACCTGGCCGGCCTGGTCTCCCGCCTTGCCTTCACCCGGCCGCACCCCGAGGGCCTGTCGCTGCGGCCCGTGCCACCCGAGCAGTGGCACGTCACCGTGGCCTTCCTCGGCGAGCTCGACCCCGCCCAGCTCGACACCACGATCGCGGCGATGAACGCCGTCGCGTCGGCGACCCCGCGCGCCCCGCGGCTGCGCCTGTCCGGCGGCGGTCGCTTCCCCAACGGGCGAGCGGCGGCGATCTGGGCCGGCCTGCACGGTGACCTCGATGACCTGCACGAACTCGCGAACCGGCTGCGCGGCGCGCTGACCGAGGCGCGCGTGCCCTTCGACCCGCGCCCCTACCAGCCGCACCTGACCCTGGCCCGGCCCGGCGACCGGCTCGGCGCGGACGAGCTGCGCGAGATAATGGACCAGCTCGACGCGTACGCCGGACCGGTCTGGCCCGCGCCCGCCCTCATGCTCATGCGCAGCGACCACCCGGTGAGCAACCACTACACCGAGGTGTTCCGCGCGCCCCTGCCCACCTGACCCCTGAGGAGCCACCGTGGAACGCGACATCCGCACCGTCGACGACGTGCTGAGCCTGATGGACACCCTGTTCGCGCCGGGCGCCGACCGCTGGACCGCCGCCGACGGCGCCTCCTGGTGGGACGGCTTCTACACGGACCGCTCGCGCGAGGTGCCGTTCTTCGCCGCCAAGCCGGACGAGAACCTGGCCTCCTACCTCGACCGCGGGCTGGTCACCCCGGGCCGCGCCCTCGACCTGGGCTGCGGGCCCGGCCGCAACGCCGTGCACCTCGCCGCGCTGGGGTTCGAGGTCGACGCCGTCGACCTGTCCCCGGCCGCCCTGGCCTGGGCGCAGGACCGGGCCAGCGAGGCGTCGGTCGACGTCCGCTTCCTGTGCGGCGACGCGTTCGCGCTGGACCTGACCGGCCCGTACGACCTGATCTACGACTCCGGCTGCTTCCACCACCTGCCGCCGCACCGCCGCATCAGCTACCTGCGGCTGCTGGACCGGAGCCTGGCCCCGGGCGGCCACTTCGGCCTGAGCTGCTTCGCGGCCGGCGGCATGGGCTCCGAGGAGTCCGATGCCGACCTCTACCGCCATGGGCGGCTGCACGGCGGCCTGGCCTACACCGCGGAGTCCCTGCGCGGCATCTTCGCCGACCTGACCGAGGTCGAGCTGCGCCGGATGCACGACGAGCCGGCCGACTCCGCGCTGTTCGGCGAGCCCTTCCTGTGGACGGCGCTGTTCCGCCGGGCGGCCCGGCCCTGACGGCACAGCCTGGACACACGTCGGGCCGGGACCAGCACGGCCCCGGCCCGACGTGTCCGACCCGCTACTTGATCAGCTTCCAGGGACTGTTCGAGCCCGTGGCGGGAGCCTGGTTGCGGGTGTACCACTTCGCCTCGTAGACGTGGCCCTGGTACGACACCCGGTCGCCGGCGTCGTACACCGTCGTGGGCGTCCAGGCGGCGGGGCTGCCGTCGGCGGGCGGCGGAGCCTGCTCCTCCCAGGGACCGTTCGGATCGCCCGGGGCCTGGTTGCGGGAGTACCAGCGCGCGCGGAACCTCTTGTCCTGGTGGACCACGACGTCGCCGCCGTTGAAGATCCGTGACGCCGTCCAGATCGTGACGCCGTCCTCGGTCATGGCCAGTTCCTGCCACGGACCGTTCGCGTCGCCCGGCTTCTGGTTCTGCGCATACCAGGAGGCCTTGTAGACCCTGCCCTGGTAGACGACCTTGTCGCCCTCCTTGTACGCCTTCGACGCGACCCAGGCCGGCGGCAGGTTCACCGTCACCGTGCCGCTGCCCTGCGCCGCTTCGAGCTGAGCGGTGCCGGCGTACGACGCGGTCAGCGGGTGGCTGCCCGCCGCGAGGCCCACCGGCAGGGTGAACGTCGCGGTGCCGTCGGTCGTGGTGACCGAGCCGCGCACCTTGTCGCCCTCGCGCAGCTCCACGGTGCCCGCCACGGGCAGGCTGCCCGCGGCGACCTTGACCGTCACCTTCGCCGCCGTGCCCCAGTCCACCGGGGCCGAGGTCACCGTGACCGCGGGTTTGCCCTTGCCGGTGCGGAACACCGCGGGCTGCGCCACGGCCACGCCGTCGTCGGCGCTGCGCGCCGAGACGATCCAGGCGTACGACGTCACCGGTGCGAGCCCCGACCAGGTCACCGTGGCCGTGCCGTTCGCGGCCACCTGGTCGGAGCCGATGACGCCCGCCGGCACGTAGACCGCCAGGGAGTCGGTCGACAGCGACGTCTTGCGGCTGGTCAGGTCGACCGGCAGGGTCAGGTTGTCCTCCGCGCCGTTGTAGCGCGGCTTGGTCTGGCTGCCGTCGGCGCGGATGTCGAACTCGGTCGCCCCGAAGGTGTCGAGGAACGGCGAGTACGTGTCGATGTGCATCTCGGCGTTCTTGACGTCGAACTGCATCAGCCGCAGGAAGCTCGCACCGAACTGCAGCCGGTCGGCCGCCTTGTGGTCGATGACGCCGTCGCCGTCGACGTCGATGTTCCCGCTCGCGTCGACCTTGTCGGGCCACAGGTCGCTCGCGGGCACCGTGTAGAACTGGTAGTCCGCCAGCAGCTCGACGACGTCGTGCGACACCGTCACGCCGACCTTCGACTTCAGGTTGATGCCCACGCCGTGCTCGTGGCCGGCGAGGATCAGGAACACGTTCGGGTTGTTCTCGACGACGCCCTTGTAGAGGGCGGAGCCGTCCGGGTCGGAGAACGCCGCCCCGCGGCCGTCCGCGTTCGCCGACGGCTTGAGGTAGTCGTGGGACAGCAGGATCCCGTTGCGGTCCTTGAACCGCTTGAAGATCGAGTCAGCCCACCGCGCCTCGGCCGGGGTGACGCCGTAGGACAGGCCGACCGCGACGAAGTCGAGGCCGCCCGCGCTGAACAGCACGTAGTTGTTCTGGTTGTCCCTGCCCGGGGTGACCGTGCCGTCGGCGTTCGCCACCTCGTCCCACGCGTGGTACGACGCGCCCGCGGGCCAGCCCTTCGCCACGCCGTAGTACCGGTCGGCGCTGAACGTCCTGCTGAACCGGGAGTTCGAGCCGGTCTCGGCGCCGAGCTGGTTGTCGTGGTTGCCGGCGATGACCTGGTTCACCACGCCGCCGTCGTCGAGGATCTTCTGGTAGCCCGACGAGACCGCCAGCTCCTTCTCGACCTGCTCGTGCAGACCGGGCCGGAGCAGCGTGCCGTCGGCGTTCTTCGCCAGCGGGTCGTAGTAGTCGTTCTCGATGACGTCACCGGTGTGCGCCGAGTACGCGATCTTGCGGCTCTTCGCGTTGTCGGCGATCCACTGCGCCTCCGCGCGGTAGGCCGCCTGCCAGATGGCCTGCTCCTCCGCCGCCATCACGTCCGACGGCTCGGACTTGCCGTCCCAGTCGTCGTACGTGCCGCCGGCCGCGCCCTCGGTCAGGTACTGCGTGTCGGTGAAGTGCGAGATCGCGAAGTCGTACGTGTCCGCGTCCTCGAAGTGGTTCTTGTCGAGCGCCGCCGACGCGTCGCGCGGCGACAGGTCGTCGGCGAACGGGTCCTCACCGGTGACCAGCACGTGCACGGTCGTGCCGTCCCGGTAGCCGGCGGCCAGCGGCGCGGTCAGCACCGTGCTGCGGGCGGCCTGGCCGCGAGAGCTGGTCAGTACCGTCCACTTCGCGGCGGCCGGGTCCCACACCCGCAGCGCGACGACCCGCTTCGGGTCGATCGTGCCCTCCCAGCGCAGCGTCGGCGACGCCGCATTGGCCGCCACGGTCAGGTCGTACCGCTGGAACACCACGTCCCGGCCGGACGGCGTGTCGACCGCCTGCCCGTCGAGCGGCCGCAGCGAATCGACCTTCACGGCCCCGTCGTGGGCGACGTCGAGCGTGGTTGGCACGGTGACCGCCTCGCCCTGGTAGCCCGCGGTCGGCAGGACCACGTCGGCCTTGGTGAAGGTCGCCGTCAGCGGTACGCCCTGCTCGCCCGGGATCCGGGCGGACAGCCGCGCCGCCGGGACGTTGGGGTCGCCCACCGTCGCGGTGAGCTCCGCCGGCACGTCCGGGATGCTCGCGCTGGTGAAGCGGATCAGCCGGGTGCCCGTGTTGCCGAGCGCGTCGGTCGCCGTGACGGCGATCGTGTGCGCCCCGGCGGGCAGGCCGTGCCCGATCTCGTCGCCCTGCGCGACCGGCTTGCCGTCCAGGGTCATCGCCGGGGTCCCGACGATGCCCGAGGCGTCCTTGACCTTGACGTTGAGCGCCACCGTCGCGACCAGCTTCTGGCCCTCGGCCGGCACGCTGCCGTCGATCTCCGGCGCGGTGTTGTCGACGGTGAACCGGCGGGTGGACGTCTTGCCCCCGACGACGGCCGCGATGGTGTGCCGCCCGTCGGCCAGCTTCGTCGTGTCGACGTCGGCCCGCGTGCCGAGCACCGGCAGTGCCGCTCCGTCAGCGGCGGTGACCTCGAACAGCATCGCCTTGACCAGCGCGCTGTTGAAGCTGCTGCCGCAGGTGCCGTCACCCATGTGCACGGTCACCGGCGAGCCCGCCGGGTAGCTCGCCGCACCGATGGTGACGGTGCTCTGCGCGAGCTGCCTGGTCAGCTGCGCTGCCTTCGCGCCCACCGGGGCGAGGGCGAAGTCGCGCAGCGTGAAGTCGTCGAAGTTGTCGCAGCCGCCCGGCTTGGCGCTGCCGTGGTCGCTGCCCGCGACGAACTCCAGCACGTTGACGCCCGGCACCAGCCACTCGTTCGGGAAGGCGAGATCGGCCGTCTCCTTCTCCCACACCCCCATGTCCAGCGGGATGCCGTTGATCAGAACCTTGTTGTCGTACCCGTTGTCGGTGCCGTTGCCGCCGATGAACATCCGCAGGTGCGCGTCGCCGCCACTGCCCAGCGTGCCGACGGTGCGCGTCGTCGGCGCGCCCGCGATGTCGAAGTGCAGCTCGGCGTCCTTGTTCGGCCCGCACGTCCCGTCGCCCAGCGCCAGCGAGGCGGCCGTCGTCTCGGCCTTCGTCTCCGTCGTCCCGGTGGTCGTCACCAGGTACGTCGTGCCCGACGTGACCGTGCCCGGCAGGCTCAGCGAAAGCTTCGCCGAGGTCCGGGTCACCTTGAAGTCGTCGTGGTTGGCGCAGGTCGCGCCGTTGGCGGTGCCGTTGTAGTCGCCCGTGCGCAGCTGGACGACGTTGTCGCCGGAACGCAGGAACCGGGTCGGGAACCGCAGGCTGACGTCCTCGGCCCCGTACCCGCCGTAGTCGCCGCCGAGGTCGACGCGGTTGCCGTTGACCAGGACGAAGTTGTGGTACTTCGCCTCGGCCGAGTTGCCGGCCTCGATCGTCAGCCCGAGCGTCGCGGTGCCCGCGGCGAGGGTCTCCGGGTTCGCCGCCGGAGCGTCGTCGATGGACAGCGACTCGACCGTGTCCGCGCTGCCGTTCGGCAGCGCCGCCGTGACCAGCTGCGTGCCGCGGGCCAGCGCGCCGTCGGCGGGCGTCACCTTCGCCGCCCCCGCCGGAGCGTTGTTGACCTCCACGGTGACGCTGGTCCGCGCGCCCGACGCCGTCGTCGCGGCGACCGTGTGCGTGCCGTTGGACAGCTTCGTCGTGTCGAGGTCGGCGCGCAGGCCCGCGGTGCTGCCCGGCTCGCCGGACACCACGAACGTCAGCGGCTGGCTCAGCAGGCGCTTCGATGTGCCGCAGGTGCCGTCACCGAAGCTGTAGCTGAACGCGTTCTGCTCGCCGTCGGCCACCACCCCGAGCAGGCCCAGGCCGATGCTGCTCAGCGCGAAGTCGTCGTAGTTCGGGCAGCGCAGGCCCTCCCCGTACGGCAGCTGCTCCACCCCGACCGCGGTCGTGCTCGTGGTGTCGACCCAGTTGGCGCCCGCCTTGACGGTGATCGTGTTGGTCCCGGCCTGCAACCACGAGCCCGGGAAGTCAAGCGTGCCGCGCGTGCCGCCGGCGACGTCGGGGAGGAAGACCCGGTCGGCGTCCGCGGTGTGCCCGTTGACGACGACGTAGTTGTGGTAGCGGGCCTCGGTGCCGTTGCCGCCCATGTCGAAGCTCAGGTGCGCGGTTCCGGCGGTCGGCGCGGCGGGGACCGTCGCGCCGTCGACGGTGAGGGAGACGACCGAGTCGCCCTCGACGGTCGGACCCGCCTCGACACCCACGGTGCCTTCGAGGGTCTGGCCTTCCCGCAGGCCGAGGGTCGGCCCGTTGCTCTGCGCCGACGCCGGCGAACCGTCGGCGGCTACCGCGGCGACGATCGCGGTGCTCGCACCGGCGACGAGCGCCAGGGCGAGCACCGGACCGAGTAAGCGCGGGTGCCTCCGTCCCAGTCGGAAACGGTGGATCATGAGGGGTGTCTCCTTAGGTGACATTCGTGAGCTGCACCGCTGCGACAGCGGTGATGCCGACGCCGAACACCGTGATGCCGGCGGCGGCGAGAACAGGGGCCACCCGGGTGGCGAGGTGAAGCAGGCCGCTCGACCGCGAGCCGCGTGCGACCAGGGATCCGCCCGCGAGAGCCAGCACGCCGACCCCGAACAGCACCACGGCCATGCCGATGCCGAACGTCATCACCAGCAGCAGCGCGAACCCGGGCCGCCCGATGAACAAGCCGGTCACCAGCACCAGGAAGGCCGCCGGAGACGGGGTGAGCCCGCCGGAGATGCCGAGCAGCACCAGACCGGGCCGCTTGCCCGCGCCGTCCCCGTGGGTGTGTCCATGTCCGTGCGCGTGGTCTGTGCCGTGGTCGTGCGCGTGGTCTGTGCCGTGGTCGTGCGCGTGGTCTGTGCTGAGTGCGGAGCCGTGGTCATGCGTGTGGCCGTGTTCAGCGCTGTGCGCGCTGTCGATGCCGTGCGAGTGAAGGTGGCCGTGACCGTGACGGTGACCGTGGCTGTGGCCGTGACCGTGGCTGTGGCCGTGCGATCCGGCGTGTGCGCGGACGTGCCGTCGCACCAGGGCGAGGCCCGTGGCCAGCACGATCAGTCCGGCGAGCAGTTGCAGCCAGCTGGTCAGCTCCGCCATGCGCAGGACGTCCGAGAGGGACAGGAACGTCCAGGCCAGGCCGATGACGAGGACCGAGACGGTATGCATGACGGCGACCGAGCCGCCGAGCCAGGCGGCGTCGCGGATCCGGCCGCGCGACCCGATGAGGTACGCCGCAGCCAGGCTCTTGCCGTGCCCTGGCGCGACCGCGTGCGCCGCACCCGCGATGAACGCGAGCCCGAACGCCAGCGGCGGCACACCCGGCGCTTGGATGATGTTCTGCAGCTGGTCGGCGACCGACACGGCGGACGCGGCGGCACTCATCCGGCGACCCGCCGACGGCGACCGAACCGGCGGAACAGCGCCAGCGCGCCGACCGCGACGAGCAGCACCCCGCCCAGCACGGCGGCGATCTGCACGGCCGCGCTGCGGCCCAGGTCCGCACCGGCCGGCGGGGGCGCGTCTCCGAGCACCCAGTCGTGGGCGGGCTGGTCGGCGGTGTACACCGCGCGGGCCCCGCCGGGGCCGCTCGCCATGGTGCGGTAGGCCGGGTTCAGGTCGGTCAAGGTCCGCACCGCGACCGCGACCGTGCCGACCGGCCCGGGACACGTGTAGTCGATGGTCACGCCGGTCCGCGCCAGGTCGCTCGACGGTGTGACCGTGCCCGCGCAGGCCCGGCCGCCACTGTCGACCGTGATCTGCTTCAGCAGGTAGGCGGTGAAAGCGCCGGACGGCCCGATCGTCGCCGCATCCGCGTCCTGGAAGAAGACCGCGCCGTCGAGCATGACCCGGTCCTGCGGGAGCAGGCCGAGCGCGACCCCGAGCAGGGTCAGGTCGTCGGCGCCGCCGACCTTCCAGCGCACGTGCACGACCGCGGGGCGGGCGGTGTCGGCCGCGATGGCGACGGTCTGCGGATCCCCGAACGGGTGCGCGCCCGCCGGGGCGGCCGGGACCAGCACGGTCGCGGCCAGCGCCACCAGCGCGAGGACGATCGACATGCCACGGCACGGTCGATGTGCGAATGGAGACAAGGACGAAGCTCCGGTTCCCTGGGCTGCGTCGCGCCGAGGACGCGACCAGCCGAGGACTCTGCCGAGCCTTCACGAACTCACCGAGTGGCCTCGGTGATCAACGGGGATTGCCCGCGTGAACAGTAAGTTGATCAGCACCCGCCGGGGCGGTGGCGGTTACCGTGGCGGAGTGCGCGAAACACCGGAAGACCTCGTCGAACTCCAGGCCCTGCTGCACGCCTCCCTGTCCCGCTCCACCTCGCATCTCCGCTCGATCATCAACGCGGAACGCACGCTGACCGCGGCGCAGCTCACGCAGGTCCTCACCGGGATGTGCACGCTCGCCCTGTCCACCGTGACCGCGAAGGGCGAGCCGCGGATCAGCGGGGTGGACGGGCACTTCCTACGTGGGAAGTGGCATTTCGGCACGGCACGCACCGCCGCCAAGGCCCGCCACCTGGCCGCCCGGCCCGCCGTCAGCGCCGCCCACCTGCGTGGGGAAGATCTGGGCGTGTTCACGCACGGCCAGGTGGAGATCCTCAACCCCGCGCAGGGCGAGCCGGCCGCCGACTGGCCGGAGCTGCTGGCCTACTTCAAGGACTGCTACGGCGCCGACGCCTTCGACTGGGACCGCGAGGTGGTCTACTACCGGCTGCATCCCCAGTGGATGACCGTGTACGCCCCCGACTTCGAAAAGCTCACGGCCACGTCCCCAGCGTGATCGGGACGTGGCCGTGCCTCGCGACGTGCCACTAGCGGGCGACGATCGCGGACCTCATCGTTCGGCTTCCCACTTGGCCAGCAAGTCTGCGGCTCCTGTCACACTGCTCGCCGTCCGCATACCTGACACGAGATCCTTGACCGAGACCGTGCCCTCCGGGTCGAGAGTCAGCACATACCGCGCGCCGCGGCTGTCGGCGTACTTCATCTGCGCCCCGTGCTTGGCGTCCCGGGCCGGGAAGAGGTCGACGTCGAACGTGCCCGTCGCGCGCACCGCAGCCGCGATGCCCGCCAGGGCGACGGAGTCGCACTCCGGGCCCCGCGTCACCACGACGAGCGTGCGCTGCCGCCCGCTCTTGGGCAACCTGTCCAGGCCCTCCAGCGCGGAAAGGATCCGGGAGACGCCGATCGTGCCGCCGACGCCGGGCAGCTTCCGGGCGGTGTAAAGGCCGGAGAGGTTGTCGTAGCGCCCGCCGCCGCCGATGCTGCCGACCTCGGGCGCCCACTCGTGCATCACCTCGAAGACCACCCCGGTGTAGTAGTCGAGGCCGCGCACGATGCTCGGATCGAACCGCACGAGGTCCGACCGGCCGGTGGCGGCGGCGACGAGGTCGAGCACCTGGCGCACCTCCGCCAGACCGGCCTCCCCTTCGGCCGACGCGCCGACCAGCTCCGCCATCCTGGCCAGCGTCTGCTCGTTGGTCTGCTGGCGGCAGCCGACCACCGCGAGGATGCGGTCGACGGCGGCGGAACTCACGCCGACTCCGCCCAGCTCGGCCACCACGCCGCCGGGCCCGATCTTGTCGATCTTGTCGAGCGCCCGGAGCACGGCCACGATCCGGTCTCCCAGCCGCAGATTCTCCAGCAGTCCGTTGAGGATCCGCCGGTTGTTCAGCCGGAGGACGAGCGGGCCGATCTCCATCCGCAGCAGCGCGGTCTGGATGATCGACAGGATCTCCGCGTCCGCTGTCACGCCGGTGTCGCCGATGATGTCGGCATCGCACTGCAGGAACTCGCGATAGCGGCCACGCTGCGGACGCTCCCCGCGCCAGACGTAGCCGATGTTGAACGCCCGCAGCGGCAGCGTCAGCCGGGCGTGGTGCTGCGCGACGAAACGCGCCAGCGGAACAGTCAGGTCGAAACGCAGCGCGACGGCCCTGCCGCCCTGGTCCTCGAACTCGAACATCTGCTTGTCCGACTCCGCGCCGCCCTTGCCCTTCAGAATCTCGGCGTACTCGACGGCCGGAGTCTGGATGGGATCGAAACCGAAAGAGGTGAACACGTCCTCGATCGCCATGATCATGCGGCGGCGGTGCTGTCCGGCGGCGGGCAGGATGTCGGTGAAACCACGCAGGGTACGGGGTTGGATGATCTGTTCGCTCACGGAGCTTCTACTTCCGGTCAGACGACGGATGGGCCACGGTCCGGAATCCGGGGCCACCACCGTGACCAGCTCCTTACATCGCACACCGTGCGGCGCGTCGTGGAGCGGGCAGGCCGAGCAGCGGCCCCCCGATATGGTCCACGCCCACCGCGATCGATCGCGTCCCACCGGCTCGTCGCGCACTGGCGACGGAGACCTCGAACGGCAAGGCGACGGCCCGGCCGACGGGCTGGAAGCCGCTGCGGATCGCGGCCATGACCTGCTGCTCCAACGCGACCGACCGGATCAGCCGATCAGGAACGCCCGCGAGCGGCTCGCGCGCCATCTGTTCGACCTCCCCCGTTGACGTCTGTCCCGATAAAGGGGAGGCCCGTCAGCCACACCACCGTACTTTCCACCCCCGAGACCGTCAACCTGCTCGATCTCTCCGAACAGGCGACCAGCTGGGTGTCGACCCCGTCCTTGCCCGGCGCGGCCGGCCTGTCTTTCGCCATGTCGTCATCAGCGAGCGCGGGTACCGCATCGATCAGGGAACGTGGCGCCTTACGGCGCCGACCGGATGTGCGCCGGCAATCCTCCGCCGACAGGGCCGATCCTGGCACTGCCACCACGAAACACGTATCCGGCCAGCGCGAGCCCGTACCACGATCCCGCCGCGGCGAGCTGCTCCAGCGTGGCATCGGCCTCCATGACGGGGGCCCACCAGTAGTAACGGGGTTCGTTGGGTGGGAAGCCGAACATCATGCAGACGACGGTGTAGCCGAGCACCGGCAACCACGCCATGTGCGAGAACCCGCTGCTGACGGCGAGCAGTGCGATTCCGGTGTAGATCAGCATGTTGCGCACGGTCGCGGCCGGGTCGGTCGGCGCATCCGCCAGCTGCCCCACCTCCGCGGCGGCGGTCGCCGCCGCGGTCCAGCCGATCGCCCACAGGAACCTGGCGACCCGGGCCCTGGCCGGGTCGGGAAGCGGTAGGCCGGCTTCGTTGTGGCATGCCGTCGCGGCCGCGACGCCGCCGATGGCGGGCAACAGCAGCATCACGGAGACTTCGGCGAAGAACCGGACGACACCGAGGTCCTGGATCGTCGCCTGCGCCAAGAACCACGACGAGAGTGCGGTCAGCGCCACGATGTTCAGTGCCGGCCGGGTGGCGTGCACCGAGGCCCAGGCGCGAGCCGTCGACACGTTGCTCAACTGCGGCCGTCCAGCTCACAGCGCTGGAAGTCCTCGACCATCACTTGAGCCTCGGCGGGGTTCAGCACGCGGAACTCGGCCGGAACGGGACGGTCGAGGCGGTGGTCGGCGATCTGCATCCAGGTCATGAACAGGGAGAAGTACCTGGAGTGGTAGGCCTGCCAGTCGAGGTCCACCGTCATGGGATCGACGCCTGGCCCCAGCTCCTTGCAGTGCCACGGCGAGACGAGGCTTTCCACCAGGAGTTCCAAGGGAAGCTGCCCCTGCTCGTAGACCTCGGCAGGCAGCCAGAGGCGCTGGACGGCAGGCCCGGAGGGGAGGTAGGTCCGGCTCTGCTCCAGCACTCGCTGCGGCACGAGCGCCTGGTAGCCCTTGTGTTTTGCCTTGTCCATCAGCTGCTGCACCTGCGGCACGACCAGATCGGTATAGCGCCGGTGCTCGTCGAACAGGCAGATCTGCGGGGCGTCGCCCGTGCAGACGTCCGGCGGGACCGGCACGTCGACCTGGCGGTTGTTGGGGAACAGCGCCGGTGCGAAGGCGAGCAGGCCAACTGCGGCGCAGGCCGCTGCCCATCCTGCGGCCGATGGCATCCGCATTCCTGAGCGCGACCGCACCCGCAGCGTGACGAGCAGCAGTGCGGTCGTGAAGAGCAGGATCGCCTGCCCGCCGAGGTAGGCGGCGTTGTAGGTGCGTCCCAGCAGCGTGATGGTGGCGCCGCCGAACTTGAGCAGGCGGAACTGCTGGTCGCTGTCGAAGGCGTTGCTCAGCGTGTAGTTGAGCACGAAGCTGCTTGTGGCGCCGAGCAGCCCTGCCACGAGCGGCGAGGCGAACCTGCCCAGGGCGGACCCGAGGGCGACGTACCAGAAGATGGCCAGCACCTGCACCGACACCGATGCGATGATCGCCCACCAGCCGGCGCTCGGTTGCCTCACCTGCCCGACGAGCAGCGCCACGGCGATGGTCGCCATGTGCGCCGCAGCGACGGGTGCGGCGCACCACAGCGCAGCACGCAGGTACACCCGCTCCGGGCGGGGGACCGACAGCACCAGGTGAATGTTTCCCGGGCGGGTCAGCCGAGCCGCGTCGACCGCTGCGACTCCGGCGCTGACCGGGCCGAGGACGAACAGCGCGACCGCGAACCAGTCCGCGGTCCACATGCCTTCGCCTCGCCAGGGCATGCCCCGCTGGAGGAACGTGACGACGTCGAGCACGATGGCCGGCAGCACCAGCCACGGACCGATCAGTGTGTGGACCGCATACCCGAGCTTCGTCCTCATTCGCTCGCTCCCGTCATGAGAACCGCGATGGCCCGCTCCAGATCGGTGTCGCCAGGCGCGTCGTCGGTGGCGTGCGCCTCCAGTGACGCCACGTCGCCGTCGTAGGCGACCTGCCCCTCGCCAAGGATCACCACCCGATCGGCCAGCCCGCGTACATCCTCCACCAGGTGCGTCGACACGATGACGATGCGGTTGCGGCTCACTGCGGCGACTGCCTCGCGCAGCGCGATGCGCTGGCGCGGGTCCAGCCCGACAGTCGGCTCGTCTAGCAGAAGCACCAGCGGGTCGTGGACGAGAGCATGCGCGATGCCCAGACGACGACGCATGCCACCGGACAGGGTGCCGATGCGTGCGTTCCGGCGATCGGACAGACCGACCTGGTCGAGTGCGTGCGATGCGGCGCCCGCTCGGTCCCGCCTGGGCACCCGCTGCAGCCAGGCCACGTGGTGGAGGAACTCCTCGCAGGTGGCCGAGTTCGGCAGCTTCGGTTCCTGCGGCAGGTAGCCCAGCCCGGCCCCGCCGGTTTCGGCGACGACGCCGATTGAACCCGAGCTGGGCCGGTCCACGCCGGCAGCCAACCGGAAGAACGTCGACTTGCCGGCCCCGTTGGGGCCGACGAGGCAGGTGACGCCGGTGGCGACTTCCATGGTCAGCGGGCCCAGCCGGAATCCACTGCGGTAGCTTTTCGTCAATCGCTCGCACACGAGCCGGTCGTGCTCAGTCATTTTTCCTTCTTCAAAGCCGGAGGGCCAGGTCGCCCACTCACGCTGCAGAGGCGACCTGGCCGGACGATGTCAGCTCCAGTAGCTGGACGCGGAGTAGGCCCAACCGCTGCACGGGTCCGTGCGGTAGGGCACGTCCAGGCACACCCGGGCTTCCGCCCGGAACTGGTTGCTGGCGGTGAGGTTGAGCCCGGTGTTGGCGTACAGCCACGACGCGGACGTGGTGCTCGAGTGACCGGTCTCGGCGTCGTCGTACGAGTTCCAGGCGCCGTAGGTGTTGAACTGCGTCCAGAAGTGCGCGTACTTCTTGTGGTCGTCGGCGTTGGTGTACCAGACGTTGGCGTCGAGGTACGACCGCGGACCCGAACCGGTGTCGTATGGGCGCCACTGCCCGTTGCCGTTGACCTGGCTGCCGTAGCCAGAGACGGCGACGTAACCACCACCGTTCGGCCACGTTCGGTACTCGCCTGCAGCCGACGCGGCCGACACCGAGCCGGCCGCCAGGATGCCCCCGGCTAGCAACGCAAGACCGGCGCGGGCGAAGAAGCTCTTCTTCTCCATGATCCCTCCCCAGAAATTGGGCACGGGGATCCGCGAAGCGGCGCTGTCGCACCGTTTTCACCCCCGTGAATTGGTGGATAGGTTGGCGTACATCCATATGCCTGTCAAGGTCTTGCGGGATCCCGGCGCCGGATGTTAAGGGCGTGTCTCATTTGGTGAGGCGGCGGTATCAGATCAGCGCACTGGCGATCACGGCAAAAGCTTCAAAGGGTTTCTTGCGTTGAGCCTTGGCGTGGTCGAGGCACACTTGAGCGGTGAATTCGTCGCCCCGCGTCCGTCCGGCGTCGCCCGCGAGGACGGCGTTCACCGGGGTCGGATTCGACGGGTCGTCGCAAACACCTTGATTCTGGGGGTGTTGCTGGGTCGCCCAGCGGAATGGAGGAAAGCGTTGATGGGCAGGGCCGCGATGAAGTCGCCGAGGCGCCGTCGCATCGGCGGGACGTGGAGAGGGCGTTCTGGCGTGAAATCGCGACGGGGTGCACCAGCGAGGCCGCTGCCGTGGCGGTGGGTGTGTCTCCGGTCGCCGGTACGCGGTGGTACCGGGATCGTGGCGGCATGCCGATGTTCATGCGCGCCCGGGTGAAGGGCCGCTGTCTGTCGTTCGCGGAACCCGAGGAGATCGCGCTCTTCACCCTGTACGCAATGGCTCTCGCGCTGGGGCTGCGCCGTGGCGAAGCGCTCGGGCTGCGATGGCAGGACGCAGATCTGAACGAAGGTTTGATCTTTGTGCGGCAGACCGTTCAACGCCTCAACGGGCAGCTCGTGTTCGGCCCGGTCGAGTCTGATGGCTCCGAACGGGTCGTCGGGCTGCCTGCGCCATGCCTCGACGCGCTCAAGCGGCATCGCATGGCGCAGCAGGCAGAGAGGAAGTCTGCCGTCGGCAAGTGGCGGGAGCACGGGCTGATCTTCACGACCACGATCGGAACGCCGATCGAACCGCGCAATCTGAACAGGCACTTCGTCAGACTGCTCGGCTTGGCCGGCCCGGACCGCATCCAGCTTCACGACCTTCGGCACTCGTGCGCAACGCTGCTGGACGAGCAAGGCGTGCCGATCGAGAAGATCCAGGACGTCCTCTGACACAGCTCTCCGACGATCACCAAGCTGATCTACGTGGAGGCGACCCGGCAGGCTCAGCGGTCGACGACCGACAAGCTCAGCTTTCTGTTCGAGAGCTGACGTAGGGGTCAAGAAAGGGATCAGGGCCGGTCTGAGAAGACCGGCCCTGAGTGTTACTGCTGGTGCGCCGCCAGGGACTCGAACCCCGAACCCGCGGATTAAGAGTCCGCTGCTCTGCCAGTTGAGCTAGCGGCGCTCGTTGGCAACGGAGAGAACATTAGCACGGCGATCCGGGGGATCTCCAACCGGTTACCGAACACCCCGAGCGCGCCGCCGAACCCCCTCAAACCACCCACAAAAATCGCCTCAAACCAGTTGATCCCCGGCACCCATCAACCCCGCCAAAACCAACCACAGAGGGTCACCGGGCCGCCGTGTGATCACCCTCACTTGATGATCAACAGCCCGTCGACACGATCACTCCGGCGTAGGGCCCATACCCGCTCCCCCGATTTCACCGAGGAGTGACCAAATGTCCGACCCGACCGGGTCGGCACATCTTCGACGGAGGTGAAACAATCTCGCGCGCCGGGTCGGTCGGGTACCCGTCACATGGGGGTACAGAATGCGTCGCCAGTGGCTGGTTCCTGCTGCCGTCCTGCTCATGCTGAGCTGGATGGCGACAGCGATGGTGGTGACCGCCATCCAGCAGTCACCGATCAACGACGAGCCGGTCTACGTCGCCGCCGCGGTCGCCTACGACCAGCGGGGCTCACTCCAGGTCAATCCGGAGCACCCGCCGCTGACCAAGATCTTGATCGCCGTGGGCCTCCAGGGCGCCGACGTGCACCTCGACCCCGCCTACAAGATCGGCCTGAAGCTCAACGACCAGTGGACCCTGGGCCGGACCGTGCTCTACGAGTCGGGTAACGACACCGACCGGATGCTCCTCTGGGCCCGCCTGCCCTCGATCGTCCTGACGCTGCTGTTCGGCCTGGTGGTCTTCTTCTTCGCGCGGGACCTGTTCGGCGACGGCGGCGGCTTGCTGGCACTGGCCCTGTTCACGCTCTCCCCTGACCTGATCGCGCACGGGTCGGTGGCGGCCAACGACGTTCCGGTGGCCGGGTTCATCCTGACCACGGCGTGGCTGCTGTGGCGGGCCCGCAACCGGCCGAAGCTGTACCTGCCGCTGGCGGGCGCCGCATTCGGCTGCGCGCTGGCGTCGAAGATGTCGGCGCTCAGCCTCTTCCCCGTGGTGCTCGTGCTGGCCGGGTGGAGCATGTGGTACGCGTCGTCGGCGCCGACCCGGCGCCGGCTGCTGCATGCCGCGGGCGCGGTCGCGTTGGTGGGCGCCATCGCGGTGGCCGTGGTCTGGATCACCTACCTGGTCGTCGACCCGTCGCTGAACGTGGTCGTCGAGCCCAGGTTCCGGCCCAGTTCGCGCCTGAAGCGGCTCGTGCTCAAGCTGATGCCGTTCCCGAAGCCGTACACCGACGGGCTGTCGATCCAGCTGAAGTTCGAGGGCAACGAGTACAAGAGTTACCTGTTCGGCGAGATCTCCGACACCGCCCGGTGGTACTACCTGCCGGTCGCGCTGGCGGTCAAGGAGCCGCTCGGCATGCTGGGGGCGTGGCTGGTCGGATTGGCGGCGTTCGCCGTGCACCGGATGCTGCGGCCGATGGTGCCGTACGTGCTGCTGATGCCCGCGGTGCTGCTCGGGGTGGCGATGACCGGCAGCCGGGATCTCGGCGTCCGGTATGTCGTCTGGCTGCCGATGTTCATGGCGGTGGCGGCGGGGGCGGTGGTGGTGTTCCGGCGGCGCCGGGTCGCGATCGGGGCCATGGTGGCGCTGGTGGCGTTCACGGCCTTCAGCACGGTGCGGGCGTTCCCCTACTACCTGCCCTACTCGAACGAGGCGTTCGGCGGGCCGTCGCAGACCTACCGGTATCTCGGCGACTCCAACGTCGACTGGGGTCAGGACATGCGCCGCCTGGGCCAGTACCTGGGCCGTACCGCGCCGGGCGAGCCGGTCTGGCTGATGTACTACGGCCCGGCCGTGCCCGGTTACTACGGCGTCAACGCGCGCAACCTCAAGGACGTCCCGGTGAGCGACGTGCACGGCCTGGTGGCCGTGTCGGTGCACCTGCTCGCCACGCGGAAGGACCAGTACACGGCGCTGCTCGCCGATGCCGAGCCGATCACGACGATCGGCCACACGATCAAGGTCTACCGCCTTCCGTGAGCGTCCGCGCGGTGGTCCGGAAACACCCGGGCCGCCGCGCGGACGCGCCGAAGTTCCGAGATTCCGTCAGAACCTGCCATGACGCCCAACCGTTTACGGCAGGATGTGAACCGGGACATAACGGCAGTAATGGGTGGGTGGCGTCATGGGTGCTCTGCGCAGGTTCGGTCTCGTCGCGGCGGCTGCGGCCGTGCTCGTCCCGCTGGGTTCGTGCACGGGCGAGTCCGCCGGGTCCAAGGAACAGGCCGCTCCGCAGCCTGCTCCGCCGGCGCAGACCCTGGAGCTGACGCCCGTCGCCGAGCAGAAGGACCTGCCGGTCAGCACCGAGATCGGCATCACCGTCGCGAACGCGGGCGTACGCTCGGTGGCCCTCGCCGACGCCAAGGGCCGCCTGATCCCGGGCCGGATGCGCCCCGGCGGCTCGGCCTGGATCCCGGACCGCCCGCTGGACTACAAGAGCCGCTACTCGGTCACGGTCACCGCCACCGACGGGCGGCGGGCGATCACGAAGTCGACCTCGTTCAGCACGATGGCGGAGCCGCAGCGGCAGGTCGGCACGGGCATGTACCTGTTCGACGGCAACACCTACGGCGTGGCGATGCCGGTGGTGGTGGAGTTCTCCGAGCAGATCCCGGAGTCGGCGCGGGCGCAGGTGGAGTCGCGGCTGTTCGTGACGACCACGCCGGCGCAGCCGGGGGTGTGGCACTGGATGAGCGGGCGGCAGGTGACCTACCGGGCGCCGGAGTACTGGAAGCCGGGCACGGTGCTCAGCGTGCGGGCGGCGCTGAAGGGCCTGCCGATGGGCGAGGGCCGGTTCGGCGACGAGGACCGGAAGGCCACCGCGAAGATCGCGGACGAGAAGCTGGAGCTGATCGTCAAGAACTCGAACAAGCACATCGAGGTCTTCCGCAACGGCAAGAAGGTCAAGTCGATGCCGGTGAGCCTGGGCAAGGCGAGCACTCCGTCCTCCTCCGGCACCATGGTGATCATGGACAAGCAGGAGTCCACCATCTTCGACACCACCGGCGAGCCGGGTGACCAGTACCGGGTGGCGATCCAGTACGCGCAGCGGCTGACCTGGGGCGGGGAGTTCATCCACTCGGCCCCGTGGAGCGTCGGCGACCAGGGCAACCGCAACGTGTCGCACGGCTGCCTGAACGTCTCCTACGGCAACGCGGTGTGGCTGTTCCAGAACACGCACGTGGGCGACCCGGTGACGGTCAAGGGCACGGGGGTGAAGCTGGAACGCGGGAACGGCTTCACCGCTTGGGACCTGAGCTGGAAGGAGTTCGTCAAGGGCAGCGCGCTGCCGGTGCCGCAGGAGTTGCTCGACCCGGTGCCGGCCGTGGCGCCCTCCCCTTCCCCGAGCGCAGGCGCGAGCGCCAGCGCCAGCGCCGCTGCGGTGACCCCGTCCCCGTCGGATCCGACAAACTAGTCCGTTTTATCCTCTTATGTAACGGTGTGCAGCCTCACTGGATGCAACCAAGTCCTCAGCCTGAGCGTCGTTGAGGCAGTATGGACAGGCGCATCGCGCATACACCCCTCGATCTTGGTGAGGAGCCTATGCCCACCCCCGATCTCCCGACCCCCATGTCCATGACCCGGCGGCGCGCGCTCACCGCGCTCGGCCTGGCCGGCGCGGGTGTCGCCGGAGTGGCCGGCCTGGCTGCCTGCACGGGCGACAAGTCCCCGGTCTGGAACGGCGCGGACGGCGGCGGCGACAAGCCGGCCGAGACGCCGCCGAAGGCGACCGTCGCGATCAGCGGCCCGGCCGCCGACGCCAAGGACGTGCCGGCCAGCGCGGAGCTCGTGTTCGCCGCGACCGAGTCCGTGACCACCACGGTCTCGCTGAAGGACGCCGCCGGCGTCGAGGTGAAGGGTGCCATGCACCCCGACGGCGCGGGCTGGCTGCCGGAGAAGGCACTGGCCTTCGGCACGGCCTACACCGCGACGGTGACCGCGACCGGCGACGACGGCAAGCCCGCCACCGCGACCACCACGTTCACCACCATGGCCAAGCCGACCAAGCTGGTCGGGATCAGCAGCTTCCTGGCCGACAACGCCGTCGTCGGCGTCGGCATGGTGCTGATCTTCAGGACCAGCCGGGACATCGCGAAGGCGGACCGGGCCGCGGTCCAGCGCCGCCTGATGGTGACGACCGAACCGTTCCACGAAGGCATCTGGACCTGGTACACCGCTCGTGAGCTGCACTGGCGGCCGAAGACGTTCTGGAAGGCCGGCACGTCGATCTCCGTCGACGTGCGGGCCGGCGGCCTGCCGATGGGCGGCGGCTACTACGGCCGCCGCGACTCCACGCTGGTCTGCAAGGTCGGGCCGGACCTGCAGCTGCAGGTCGACGACAAGACCCACAAGATGACGGTGCATCAGGACGGCAAGGTCATCAAGACGATCCCGGTCAGCCTGGGCCGTCCCAGCATGCCGTCCTCCAGCGGCACGATGATCATTATGGAGAAGAAGCGGAACACCGTCTTCGACACCATGGACGCCCCGAACCCGGCCAACCGCTACCGCACCCCGGTGGAGTACGCGCAGCGGATGACCTGGGGCGGCGAGTTCATCCACGCGGCACCGTGGTCGGTGCAGAACCAGGGCCGCACCAACGTGTCGCACGGCTGCGTGAACGTGTCCATGGCCAACGCGGCCTGGCTGTTCGCCAACACCCTGATCGGCACGCCGATCACCACCAAGGGCACGCCCCGCAGGCTCGACTACGGCAACGGCTGGACCGACTGGGACAAGACCTGGGAGCAGTACGTGAAGGGCAGCGCCATTCCGTACGCCCCTCCGGCCGAGCCCACGCCCGACCCGGCGACGACGCCGTCCACCGGCCCGTCCGGTGCCCCCTCCGCGGGCCCCTCGGGCACACCGAGCGCCTGACGAACAGCAGAAAGCCCCGGCGGGAATCCCGCCGGGGCTTTCTCGTATGGGGTGATCGACGGGACTTGAACCCGCGACCCCCGGGACCACAACCCGGTGCTCTACCAGCTGAGCTACGACCACCATCGCACCGCCGACGACCTTGCGGCCGCAGCGACTGACCAATGATAGCGGTACCCCCCGGCCTCACGTCGAGCGGGTATCGCTGTGTCCCCCGCTACCCTGAGTTTCCGGGGTTCAGGGCAGCATCATCGTCGCCGCGATGCGCTTGGCCTCGTCGACGTCCGGGCCGGGCTGCGGCACGAAGATGGCCTCGCGGTAGTAGCGCAGCTCGCGGATGCTCTCCCGGATGTCGGCCAGGGCCCGGTGGGCCAGCCCCTTCTCCGGCTGGCCGAAGTACACCCGGGGATACCAGCGGCGGCACAGCTCCTTCACCGACGACACGTCGATCATGCGGTAGTGCAGGTGCGTGTCGAGGCGGGGCATGTCGCGGACGATGAAGCCCCGGTCGGTGGCGATCGAGTTGCCGCACAGCGGCGCGGTGCGCGGCTCGGTGACGTACTTGGTGACGTACTCCAGCACCATGTCCTCGGCCTGCTCGACGGTGACCGTGGACCGGCGCACCGCCTCGGTCAGGCCCGATTTCTCGTGCATCTGCTTCACCACGTCGACCATGCCGTCCAGGGCGGCGTCGTCGGTGTGGATCACGACGTCCACCCCGTCGCCCAGCACGTTCAGGTCGGCATCGGTGACCAGGGCCGCTACCTCGATCAAGGCGTCGCTGCCCAGGTTCAGGCCGGTCATCTCACAGTCGATCCATACCAGATGGTCGGCGCTTCGCAGATCTCCCACCGGCACAGCGTACGCCGTATGGCCGCACTGTCAGTGTCGCCACCGTCGGGCCGGGGGCATGCCTGTGCGGCCCCCGTGGCGGATAGGGTGGCGACCATGTCCCAGGTCCGCACCCGCGACCCGCTCGTGCGGGTGCTCACCGTGATCGCCGTGCTCGCGCTGGCCGCCGTCGCCTTCTGGCGGCTGCGGGTGGAGCACGACT
Source organism: Catellatospora chokoriensis (assembly GCF_011297315.1). Classification (NCBI taxonomy): domain Bacteria; kingdom Bacillati; phylum Actinomycetota; class Actinomycetes; order Micromonosporales; family Micromonosporaceae; genus Catellatospora; species Catellatospora chokoriensis. The sequence goes on along the minus strand of NZ_JAAOTI010000012.1, from coordinate 26,590 downwards.
TCTTCGACCTGAAGATCTACATGTCCGCGGTGAACTGGTGGGGCGACGGCCAGGACCTGTACGACTACGCCCAGCCCGACCGGGTGCAGGGCGCGCTGTACTTCACCTATCCGCCGTTCGCGGCGCTGCTGCTGTTCCCGTTCGGCCTGCTGCCGCTGGGCGTGACCCAGGCGCTGTTCACGCTGGGCACCGTCGCCGCCGTCGTGGTCACCACCTACTGGCTGGTGGCCCCCCTGGCCCGCCGGCAGGGGTGGCCGGCCTGGTACGCGGTGGGCATCGGCGCGCCGCTGGTGCTGGTCATCGAGCCGCTGCGGGAGACCATCACGTTCGGCCAGATCAACATGCTGCTGATCCTGCTGATCATGATGGACCTGCTGGTGCTCGGGCCGCGCGGCTCGAAGTGGACCGGCGTCGGCATCGGCGTGGCCACCGCGCTGAAGCTGATTCCCGGCCTGTTCATCGTGTATCTGCTGGTCACCCGCCAGTGGCGGGCGGCGTTCACGGCGATGGGCGCGGCCGCGGGCGTGACCCTGCTGGCCGCCGCGATCGCGCCGCGGGCCTCGTGGGACTTCTGGACCTCGGCGCTGTGGGACACCGCTCGGGTGGGCCGCCTCGACTACACCGGCAACCAGTCGCTGCAGGGCATGCTGGCCCGTTTCGTCGCGCCGGAGCAGCCCGCGAAGTGGCTCTGGCTGCTGCTGGCCCTGGTGGTGCTGGGCTTCGGCATGTGGCGGGCGGCGCGGGCGGGCCTGGCCGGCGACGCGGTGACCGGGCTGGCGCTGACCGGCCTGGTGTCGGGGCTGATCAGCCCGATCACCTGGCCGCACCACCTCTACTGGTTCGTGCCCGCGATCGTGACACTGCTCGTCGCGGCGCAGCGGGCGGGTGACGGCCGCCGGTGGGGCTGGCTCGCCTTCGCGGCCGGCACGTACGCCGTCTGCGTGATCGGCGTGGTCTCGGTGGTGGACTGGGGGGTGGCCGCGGTGCCCACGGACACGGTGGGACTTTTCCTGGCCCGCAACGCCTACGTCCTGCTCAGCCTGGTGCTGCTGGTCTTCCTGCCGATCAACCGACCAGGGGATTATCCCACGTCAAGGGCCATATAGCCAGTCTTGTCCGTTCTGACGGTTTTACCGTAACATGAACGCTAGGGACAACGTCTCCCCCGGGACAGGTCCCCAAGTGGTGACACCGTTCCCCCGGTGAGAGCGGCCCGTACGCCGGTACGTACGGGCCGCTCGACTTGTCTCCGGCAACCCGTCAGACCCGCTGCCGCGGGCGGTCCAGCCGCAGCGCGCAGGCGGGGCGGGGCAGCCACTGCCGCACGAACTCCTCGGTGATCACGTCCCGGACCGGCTCGGTCGCGGGCAGCGTGCCACGCGGCGGAGGCCAGGGCAGCTCAGGCGCGGCGACGGTGCGCATCGCGGGCACGACCGGTGCGCCGACGCCGAAGATGCCGACCCCGGTCAGCGTGTCGGCGAGCATCGTGTCGGCGAGCATCGGGTCGCCGAGCGCCGCGTCGTCGAGCCCGGCACCGGACCTGGCGGGCACGGTCGCGGCCTGGAGGCAGGTCACGATCGGCGCGGCGCTCGGGCCGGTGTACGGCGCGCCCGCCCAGGGCACGGTCAGCGGTGCGCGTTCGGCCTGCTCGCTGCCCTGCGGGACGCGTACCCCCGGCTCGTCCGCCTGCGGCGCACGCTGCCCGGGCGCCGGCGGCAGGGTGACCTCGGTGTCCCCGGACAGCACCGGCCTGGTGTCCGTGGACAGCAGCGCGGTCAGCGCGCCGTCACCGGTAGTGTCGGCCACCTGTTCGCCGGTCCGGGCCGGCCAGGCCAGCGTCACGAAGGCCAGGATCAGCAGCACCATGCCGAGGATCAGCAGCCCCCACGAGGCCGAGCCGAGCCAGCTCGCGCCGAGCGCCACGTCCAGACTCGCCGCGTCCGACGGCAGCACGGGCCCGCCGCCTGCCGGGGTGTCCCGCAGCACCACGACCAGGGCCAGGTGCTGTCCCCGGTCCAGTTGCGGATTCCAGGACAGCGAGCCGAGTCCCTGCCGCAGCCAGAACTCCTCGGCCAGCGGGTCGCGCGGGTCCCGGCCGGGCGCGTCCATCCGGTTGGTGCGCAGCACCACCGGCCCCGACCCGACGACGGTCTGCGCCACCTCGGTGTAGCGGATGCCCGCCAGGTACGCGGCCACCTCGTCGGGTGCCGCGACGCCGATGAACGCGGGCGTGTTCGCCGAGCTCGCCGACAGGCGCACCGTGGTCGCGCCGACCCGCGCGTACGGCACGTCGCGTTGCAGCAGCGCGTCCAGGTCCGGCACCACCAGCACCCGGTTGGAGTCCTTCGGCGGGGCGATCGCGGCGTGGAACGCGCCGTCGGGGCTGTCGTGGCGGGCCAGCCAGGCCGCGCCGCCCCCCGCGGCCAGTGCGGGCACCGCGACGAGCAGGGCCAGCAGGCCGACGAGAACACGAACAGCGCGCATCGGGTGTCCTCCCAGGGCTCGCCGGTGGGACGGCGAGGCTCTCCGCGCGCCGGTGATCGGGGCGCGCTCTCCCGGGACAACGCGGCCGGGCACCCGGCAGATGCGGGCACCCGGCCGATGACGACCGTGCGGATGACTAGCGCGCGGGCTCCTTGCGGGTACGCGCCAGCGCCACTCCGGCGAGGATCAGCGCGAGCAGGCCGGCGATCAGACCGGCCACGCCGAACCAGTCCGTGCCGCTGCTCTTGGTGTCGCCGACGGCGAGGGTGTTGTCCGTCGCCGGGGTGGCCTCAGCGCCCGCCGCCGCGGGCAGCAGCGTCAGCACCGGGGCCGGGCTCTCCGGCTCCGCGCCGTCGTTGGCGGGCGGGTCGATCCAGCGCACCACCGCCCCGTCGGAGTAGGTCTGCAGCGTCTTGAAGACCATCTTGTCGACCTTGGGCAGCGGGCCCATGGACACCGGGAACTCCTGGAACTGGCCGGGTTTGACCGCCGCGTCGGGAGAGGTCGCGGTCCAGGTCAGCGTGGAGACGACCTCGCTGACCGGGCTGCCGTGCACCTCGATCGGCGTGGCCAGTTTGCGCTTGGCCACGGTCACCGTCCAGCCAGGGACAGGCATCGTGGTGACCGACGCGACCGGGGCGTCCTCCGGCAGGTACACCTCGACCTTGGTGGTGTTCGTGTCGTCGGACTCGTTCGGCACCCGGAACGCCACGCGGGCGTAGCCGCCCTGCACGGCCTCCTTCGGGTTGACCGTGACGTGGGCCGACGCGGGCACGGCGACGGCCAGCAGGCCGAGCACCGTCATCGCGACCACACCGAACCGGCGCGTCATCTTCATGCCTGGACCTTTCGTACGGCTCAGCGGGCGCCGAGCGCTATGAGATCGGCACCGTCGCGGTGACCGAATCCTGATCGATCTCGGAGAGGCGAAGGGTGAAGCGCAGCTGCCAGTCTCCGGGCGTGGGCAGGGTGACCTGCCCGCTGGCGTGGTTGTCGGTGAGCTGGAGCATGGGGAACGTGATCGGCTCGATGCCCGCCGAGGGCAGCGCCGCGGTGGCCTTCCACTCCACCACCGGCAGCGGCGAGCCGTCGGCCTTGTACGCGTACAGGTGCACCCCGTTGTCGCCGAGCTTGGCCGGGTCGACCTCCACCTGCAGCGTGTACAGCGAGCTGGTCAGGGTCGAGGAGTAGATGACCGGCTGGGCCGGCAGCTGCGCGGTCTCCTGCGCGGTGCGGGCCGGGGTGGTCTGCGTCAGCGCGCCGGTCACCGCGAGCACCACGGCCGCGATGGCCAGTTCGGTGGTGACGACGCGGCGCAGCGGGCGGGGGTTGTCGGCGGCCCCGTTGTTCGTCCAGCGCCGGGCGAGGAACGCCGCGACCAGGATCAGGCCCACCAGCACGATCTTGGCGATCATGAGCTGCCCGTACGTCGTGTCGATCAGCGCCCGCGGCGTGCCGATCTGGATCAGCCCGGACACCACGCCGGCCAGCAGCACGGTCGACACGGCCAGCGCCGCCCAGCGGGACCAGATCGGCAGGATCGCGCCGAGCTCGCGGTTGTCGGCCTGGCGCAGCAGGAACAGCGCCAGCATGAGCAGCCCGCCCAGCCAGACGGCCGCCCCGGCCAGGTGCAGCGCGTCGACGACCACGGACACGGCGGGCACCGGTGAGGCGGCCGGGTGCCCGGCCAGCGGCCAGGTCAGCGCGGCCCCGGCGGCGACCGCGAGCAGCAGCACCCGGTCCACGATCCCGTCGCGCCCGGCCAGCAGCGGGCGCACCAGGAACGCGGCCACCGCCAGCAGCGCCAGCCGCACCAGCAGCGCGATGCCGTACTGGCTGCCCAGCACGTCGCCGAGGTCGCTGCCGGTGGCCCCGAACAGGCTGCCGCCGGTCGAGTACGGGGCCTGCAGGTACAGGCCGGCCAGGGTGGCGAGGGCGACCACGCCGAAGCCCGTCCACATGACCCGGCGCGGGCCGCGCTGGCTGAGCCGGGCCGGCCACAGCAGCGTCAGCACCAGCACCGGACCGACCAGGAGCACCAGGCCGGCGTACCCGATCGCCTTGCCGATCGCGATCAGGTTGCGGATCGTGGTGTCGACCTTCTCCTCCGGCAGCGCCGCCGGGGTGGCCGAGGGCGCGCCGACCGAGAACGTGAACCCGCCCGGGATCGGGTGGCTGTCCGCCGAGATCACCCGGTAGCTGACCAGGTAGGTGCCCCTCGGAGCGTCCTCGCGCAACTCGATCTTCAGCACGTTGCCGTCGACCGTCGGCTTGCCGCGGTCGGCCCGCTGGCCGTCCGGCCCGATGATCCGGATCTTGTCGGCGACCGGTGACACCGGCTCGCTGAACGTCAGCGTCACGTCCCGGGGCGCCTCGGGCACCACCGACCCGGCCGGCGGGCTGGTGCGCAGCAGCGCCGCGTGCGCGTACGCCGGCGAGCCCGGCAACAGCGTCAACGCCAGGAACGCCACGACGGCCAGCAACCCCCGCACCCGCCGTCCCCGCACGCCGCGCGGCTCTCGCGCGCCGTCGACGATCGCCGGACTTGCCTGGCATACGTGCGTATCTTGACCGCTCACTCGCCCGTCTGCCGGGCACGTCGAGTGATCATGGGGTGCGGAGGCGCGGAGGGGCGCAGTCATGTGACTCACGGGGCGACCGTAACGGGGCGGGCGGGTTCGCGCGAGACGGTGGTCGTGCGGCTGAGCGCCCACAGGAGTCCGGCCTGCACGAGCGCCGCGGCGTGGCCGATCTCGTGGGCCAGCGCGGTCACGCCCTCGGCGACATCGAAGGCACTGGTCATGATCAGGCAGGCGGCGAGCACGAAGGCCACCGGCACGAACGCGCGGGCGCGTTCCGGCCGCCACGCGGCCAGCGCGAAGCCGACCGCGAGCGCGATGTCGAACGACGCCGCCTCCCGGCCGGTGTGCAGCCCGCCGCCGCCCGCGAACAGCGCCGGCAGCGCCAGCAGCACCTGGATCACGGCGGTGGTGCCGAGCGCGACGCGCAGGATCTGCCGCCGGCCCTCGGCCTGCCGCCGGGCGGCCCGGACCGCGCCGTCCCGCTCGGCTGCGACCGCGGCGAGGATCGGGGCGGTCAGGTCGGGCACCACGACCGACTGCACCCGCACCGCGCGGGTGAGCTGCTCGGCGGCCCGCGACCAGGTGCGGCAGTCGGCACACCCGGCCAGGTGCCCGTCGAGCGCGTCCGGCGCGAGCCCGGCCTGCGCCGCCCATGCCTCGACCTCGCCGTCCAGCCGCGCGGACAGCCCGACCCGCACCTCGTCGCAGTTCGTCATGGGCGGGTAGTCGCCGCATGCCGCGATTCAGTTCCCGCCGGTGTCCCAGGACACGCGAGTCGTCACCGCCCGGAGTGAGCCCGACCGGCGGTTAGGCTTGCTCCCCGTGCCCCCCGTGCCACGAGACGACACGCTCCCGGACGACGGTGTCCCCGTCGCCCGCGGTGGTGGGCGCTCGGAGACGGCCCGCGATTCGTCGGCCACCCTGGGCGCCAACGTGCCGCTGGCCCGACAGGCGGAGCATCATCCGGGCATCGATCCGGCCACCGAGTGGGCCCTGGCCGCCCGCACCGGTGATCCCGTCGCGCAGGCCGCGTTCGTGCGGTCCACCCAGGCCGAGGTGTGGCGGTTCGTCGCCGCGCTGGTCGACCCCGGCAGCGCGGACGACCTCACCCAGGAGACCTACCTGCGGGCGTTCCGGGCGCTGCCCGCGTTCGAGGGCCGCTCGACGGTGCGCACCTGGCTGCTCGGCATCGCCCGGCGCACCTGCGCCGACCATCTGCGTACGGTGGTAAGGCAGCGCCGGCTCGGCGTGCGCCTGGCCGCACAGGCGCTGACGAGCGGGCCGCACCCGGATCCGGCGGGCCAGGTCGGGGCGGCGCAGCTGCTCGACCGGCTGTCGCCGGAGCGCCGGGAGGCGTTCGTGCTGACCCAGCTGCTGGGGTTGTCGTACGAGCAGGCGGCGGTGGTGCAGGAGGTGCCGGTCGGCACGATCCGGTCCCGGGTCGCCCGCGCCCGCGCCGAACTGGTGGACGACGTCGTTAGCGCCTTAGCCGCCTGAGGCGGCCGCGCGGGGGCGAAGGAGGAACACGATGGACGAGCGCACCGGCTGGACCAGGGCCCAGCCGTGGGTGAGCCTGCTGGTCAGGCTCGGCCTGGCGGGGATCTTCCTGGTCGCGGGCCTGCTCAAGGTCACCGACCTGGCCGCCAACGGCCGCGCCGTGAACGCGTACCAGATCATGTCGTACGACGCCGCGATGGTCGTCGGCGCGATCCAGCCCTTCGTGGAGATCGTCGTCGGCCTGCTGCTCCTGGTGGGCCTCGCGACCCGGCTGGCCGCGTGGCTCTCGGCGGGCATGATGGTCGCCTTCATCGCGGGCATCAGCTCGGCCTGGGCCCGCGGCCTGAACATCGACTGCGGGTGCTTCAGCAAGGGCGGCCAGCTGCCGCCCGGGGTGACGCCCAACTATCTTCCGGAGATCCTCCGGGATGTGGCCTTCCTCGCGATGGCCATCTTTTTGATCATCTACCCGGTCAGCCGTTTCTCCCTCGACGCACGACTGGATCGACCGTTCTCCGCCGGGGTGCCGGCGGATGACGACGTGCTGGAGGAAGACAGTGAATCGAGCGAGCACACCGCACCCCGCCGCGAGCGGGCCTGACCGGGGAATCAACGCATGAGCAGCCGGAAGGACCAGAACGCGGCTGCCCGGATGGTCCGGGACCAGATCGCCAAGGAGCAGCGCCGCAAGCGCACCATGTGGATCTCCATCGCGGCGGTGGCCGCGCTGGTCATCGCCGGCCTGATCGGCTGGGGCATCTACGCGGGCTCCAAGACGACGGACTTCACCGCCCCGAAGGGCGCCAACGCGGCCGGTGACGGCATCACCACCGGCAACGGGCCGGTCGTCGTCGACGAGTACGTCGACTTCCTCTGCCCGCACTGCAAGTCCTTCCACGACGAGGCCGCCGCCTCGATCGCGCAGCTGGCCGCCGACGGCAAGATCACGCTGGTCACCCACCCCGTGGCCTACCTCGACGGCGCGTCCACGAACCGGTACTCCACCCGCTCGTCGGCCGCCTCCGGCTGCGCCGCCGAGTTCGGCAAGTTCACCGAGTTCTCGAACGTACTGTTCGACAACCAGCCCGCCGAGGGCGGGGCCGGACCCACCGACGACGATCTGATCGTGCTCGGCCGGCAGGCCGGGCTCGGTGAGGACTTCGCGCAGTGCGTACGCGAGAAGCGCTTCCTCACCTGGACCAACCACGTCAGCGAGGAGGCCGGCCGCGCCGGTGTCACCGGCACCCCGACCGTCCTGGTCAACGGCAAGCCCACCCAGGCCAGCGCGGCGCAGATCGCCGCCGCGGTCGCCGCCGCCGCCGGCGCCAACCCGTCCGCGAGCACCAGCTGACATGAGCTGAGCAGGAGCAGATGACACCCCTCACGGCACAGCGGGTGGGCGCGGTCCTCGGGACCGCGCTCACCCTGCTGCTCACCCTCGCCACCCCCGCCGCCGCGCACGGGGCCGACGCCCCCGACGCCACGAACTACCGCACCGCCATCACCGGCACACCCGACCTGCCCGGCCTCGAAGTGATCACGATCGAGGCGGGGGCGCGCCTGCAGCTGACCAACCACAGCGGCAAGCCGGTCGAGGTGCTGGGCTACAACAACGAGCCCTACCTGGAGGTACGCCCCGACGGGGTGTACGAGAACATCCACTCCCCCGCCACGTACCTGAACATCACCATCGCGCACGTCGACCCGCCCGCGCACGCCGACCCGACGGTGCCCCCGGAGTGGCGCAAGGTCAGCGACGAGCCGGTGTACCGCTGGCACGACCAGCGCGCCATCTGGACCGAGACCACCGAGCCGCCCGCCGTCGCCGCCGCGCCCGGCCAGCCCCACCGCATCCGCGAGTGGACCGTGCCGATGCGCACCGAGGTGACCCCGCTGCAGGTCACCGGCACCCTCGACTGGGTGCCGCCACCGAACCCGGTGACCTGGTGGGTCGCCACCGTCGCCGGAGCGCTCGCGGTCGCCCTGCTCGGCCTGGTACGCGGCCGCCCCCGCGCGATCACCGTCGCGCTCTCCGCCGCCGCGATCGCCGCGGGCGTCCTGGCCCTCGCCTACGCGGTCGCCCGTGAGGTCGACGCGGGCAACCACACCGTCGGCCCGATCCTGCTCGAACTGCTCACGGTCCAGCTGTGGGCCGTGGTCAGCGCCCTGGCCGCGATCGCCGCAGGGGCGTACTCGCTGTCCCGCCGCGCCGCGGGGGACTTCGCGCTGGCGCTCGGTGCGGCGGCGGTCGGCCTGTTCGCGGGCATGGTCAACGCGGCCGTCTTCCACCGCTCCATCGCCCCGGTCCCCTGGGGCGACACCGCGGCCCGTCTCGCCGTCGCCACCGTGATCGCCCTCGGCGTCGGCGTCGCCGCCGCCGGTATGCTCCGCCTCCGCGGCACCACCTCGGGCACACCCGCGCCCGGCGAGACCTCATCCGACCCGCACACCACCGGCGCGCCCGATTCCGCAGCCGGGACCCCCGGCACAGCAACGCCCGCCGTCACGCACCACCACAACCGCGACGCCTCCACCCCGCCCGCCTGACGGCACGACCCCGACTTCAATAGACGCTGGCCTATTACATCGAGTATTTGTAGATCAAACTCGTGTAATAGGCCAGCGTCTATGAAAAACGGAGCGCGTAGCGCGGGCGATGCTCGGGTCAGGCGACCGGGACGGCGAAGCCGTACGGGAGTTCCAGGCGGTGGCGGGCCAGCAGGTCGGCGTCGGCCAGCAGCTCCCGGGTCGGCCCGTCGGCCACGATGCGGCCCTCGTCCAGGATCACCGACCGCGGGCACAGCTGCAGCGCGTACGGCAGGTCATGGGTGACCATCAGCAGCGTCACGTCCAGCCCCAGCACGATCTCGGCCAGCTCCCGCCGCGCCTGCGGGTCCAGGTTGGACGACGGCTCGTCCATGACCAGCAGATCGGGCCGCATCGCCAGCACCGTCGCGACGGCGACCCGCCGCCGCTGCCCCAGCGACAGGTGGTGCGGGGCACGATCCTTCACGTCGCCCATCCCGACCGCGGCCAGCGCCTCGTCCACCCGCGCGGCCAGCTCGGCACCGCGCAGCCCCAGGTTCGCCGGCCCGAACGCCACGTCCTCGGCGACGGTCGGCAGGAACAGCTGGTCGTCGGGGTCCTGGAAGACCAGGCCGACGCGGCGGCGGATCTCGGCGAGGCCGGGCCGGTCCTTCGGATCGACGGTGCGGTCGCCGACCGACACCGTGCCGGACGAGCCGGCCAGGCCGGACGCCGGCAGGATGCCGTTGAGGTGCAGCACCAGCGTGGTCTTGCCGGCGCCGTTGGGGCCGAGCAGGGCGACCCGCTCGCCGGGCGCGACGCGCAGGCTCACGCCGTGCAGCGCCTGGTGGCCGTCGGGGTAGGCGTAACGCACGTCGTCGAGCAGCAGCGCGGTCATACCAGGAACCTATCCGTCAGCAGGACCACGACGGCGAGCACGGGCACCGTGGCCCCGACCGCCCACTGCCGGGCGGTGGCGACGCTGCCCTCGTGCAGCGCGGCGGGCAGCCGCCCGGTGTAGCCGCGCGAGCGCATGGCCAGGAAGACCCGCTCACCGCGCTCGAAGGCGCGCAGGAACAGGGTGCCCAGCCCGGCCGCGAAGCCGCGCAGCTGCCAGAGGAACCGCGGGTCGTCGAGCCGGGACAGCCGCGCGATGCGCATGCGCCGCGCCTCGTCGGCGAGCACGTCCAGGTAGCGGAGCATGAACAGGGCGATCTGGGTGATCGCCTGCGGGGTGCGCAGCCGGTCCAGGCCGACCAGCACGTCGCGGGCCGGGGTGGTGCCGGCCAGCAGCAACGCGACGAGCACGCCGAGCGTGCCCTTGACCAGGATGTTCCAGCCCGCCCACAGGCCCTCCACGGCGACCGAAAGCCCGAGCACGTCGGTGCGGGGCCCGGCCGCGAAGAACGGCAGCAGCAGCGCGGTGGCCACGAACGGCAGCTCGATCAGGCTGCGCCGGGCCAGCCACCCGGCGGGGATCCGGGCCAGCACCGCGAGCACCGCCACGATCACCGCGTACGCCCCGAAGGCGGGCAGCAGCTCGCGGGGCGTCGCCACCACCACGATCGTGAACAGCACCGAGACCGCGATCTTCACCTCGGGCGCGAGGTGGTGCACGGGCGAGTGCCCGTGCACGTACATCGGGTGGGTGTGCCCGGCGCCCACGGCTACTTCTCCGCGGGCACGGCGGCCGGGGTCGGCTCGCTCGCCGCGGACTCGGCGGCCGCGTGCCGGCGGCGGCGCACCGACCAGAAGATCGCCAAGCCGACCGCGAAGGTCAGCGCGACGCCGATGAGCCCGGCCAGGCCGGTCGCGTCGTCGATGCCCTTGATGCCGTAGTCGGCCAGGAACGAGCCGCCGAGTTCGTGGTCGGCCGCGCGCTGCGCGATGCAGCTGCCGCCGGTGATCGCCCCGTCGGCGTCGACGGTGCAGCCCGCGAGCGTGGTCGCGTCCAGACCGTCCGGCGAGCCCGAGGCCAGGTAGCTGACCCCGCCGGCCAGCACTGCGGCGACGGCCAGGCCGCCGAGCACGAAGACCCGGGTGGGCAGGCCGCCGGTCGCGGGCCGCTCCAGCCGCGCCCCGCGCAGCGCGTACACCAGGTCGGGGCGCACCTTGGCCACGGTGGTGACGGTGACGGCCGCGATGAGGCCCTCACCGATGCCGATCAGCGCGTGCACGCCGGCCATGGTCGCCGAGATCTGCCCGTAGCCGATGGTCAGCGGCACCTCGCCGCCGAGGACGAACTGCAGCACGAAGCCCTGCGAGGCGAGCACCACCGAGACGATCGAGGCTCCGAACACGGCCAGGCCGACGCCCGCGGCGGTGCGCGGCAGCAGCTTCATCAGGCCGACCAGCACCAGGTAGCCGACGGCGGTGCCGAGCAGCGCCATGTTGGAGATGTTGAGGCCCAGCGCGCTGATGCCGCCGTCGGCGAAGACCAGCGCCTGCACGATCAGGACCACCGAGACGCACAGCGCGCCGACCCACGGGCCGACCAGCGCGGCGGCCAGCGCACCGCCGAGCAGGTGCCCGCTGACGCCGGGCAGCACCGGGAAGTTGAGCATCTGCACCGCGAAGATGAACGCGGCGACCAGGCCCGCCATGGGCGCCAGCCGGTCGTTGAGGTCCTGGCGCGCCCGGCCCAGGCAGAGGGCCAGCAGCACCACGGCGACGACGCCGTAGGCGAGCGAGACCGGCCCGCCGATGATGCCGTTGGAGATGTGCATCGCGATATTCACTCAGCCAGCCTAAGGTTGTTGCAAAGTACTTGCAATAAGGTGCGTCGGTTCCGCCCTCACCTGCGAGGCCGGGCGGCCCGGCTAAGGTGTCCGGTGTGACGGAGAACGTACGACTCGCGCCCGGTGACGCCGCCCCCGACTTCAGCCTGCCGACCGCGGACGGCGGCACGCTCAGCCTGTCCGACCTGCGCGGCAAGAAGGTCGTGCTGTACGCCTACCCGGCCGCGATGACCCCCGGCTGCACCACCCAGGCCTGCGACTTCCGCGACTCGCTCGCCTCGCTCACCGCCAAGGGGTACGCCGTGGTCGGCATCTCCCCCGACGCGCCCGCGAAGCTGGCCAAGTTCGTCGAGCGCGACGCGATCACCTTCCCGCTCGTGAGCGACCAGGACAAGTCGGTCCTCACCAGCTACGGCGCGTTCGGCGAGAAGAAGAACTACGGCAAGGTCGTGCAGGGTGTCATCCGGTCCACCTTCGTCATCGACGAGAAGGGCCTGATCGAGCACGCCTTCTACAACGTCAAGGCCACCGGCCACGTCGCCAAACTCCGCCGGGATCTCAAGATCGACTGAAATCGCGTAGCCTGCATCACGATCGTCGGCGAGGATGAGCGAGAATACGGCGGGCAGCTGATGCCCCCTGGGGCCGTAGCCCAACGGCAGAGGCACGCGGTTTAGGTCCGCGCCAGTGCGGGTTCGAATCCCGCCGGCCCTACTCACCCTCGCTCAGCTCGACCCGAGCACGCGCAGGTGTTCGGCGGCGACGCGTCTGGGCACGCACATGCGCCAGGCGTCGATGATCAGCTCGCGCATCTCGCCCTCGTCGAGCGCGGCCATCCGTGCCTGCACCCAGTGGTAGCGCAGGTCGGACGTGCGCGGCAGGAAGAACTTGTCCGGCTCGGCCGCCACCAGCGCGTCGCGGGCCTCCTTCGGATAGCCGAAGCCCAGCTCCGTCTCGTCGGCGGAGAGGGCCGCGAACACGATCCACCCCACCCGGAACTTGACCCGGTCGCGCACCAGCGCCTCGTACGCCCTCGGCAGCGACAGCGCGACCTGCCGCACCTGTTCCACCGTGACCATTCGCGCCTCCCCTTTGCCGGGCGTACCCGATTCAGCCCGTGACCCGGTGCCACACCCGCCAGTCTGCGCCGGACCGGTGACATTTCGCGCGCGTCTACGCAGAAGACCGCACCTCTATTGACATATTTAACGGTGTTCCGAAAGGCTCGGTGCGCGAGTCCTTCGACACCCTGGAGGGGCAGTGAGGAAACTACGAGTCGTGGCGGTGTGCCTCGGCATGATCGGCGCCATCGCGCTGGTCGTGCCGGCGAGCGCGAAACCCGTCGGTGACAGCGATCGGGCCAGGAATCCGCTCGACGTGTACGTTGGCGAGCTCGATCAGAGCCAGCTGGAACAGTTCCGCAAGCTCGGCATCGACAACGAGGAGTTGCGGACCGCGCCGCTGGCCGGCGGCAAGGTGAAGGTCGAGGCGATTCTCTCCGAAGTGGAGGCGTCGCGGCTGGCCGGTCGCGGTGTGCAGCTGTCGGTGAAGATGATCCGCGGTCAGAAGGCCTCGGACGCGCTGCGCAGGCAGGCGCTGGCCGGCAACGCGGTGTACCGGCCGTACAGCGGGCCGGGCGGCCTGCGCGAAGAGCTGGAGAAGATCGCGGCGGAGAACCCGTCGATCACCAAGCTCCTGACGATCGGGCACACCGTGCAGGGCAAGCCGATCCGGGGCATCAAGCTGTCCCTGGGCGCGCGTTACCTGCCCGACGGGACCAAGCCGTCGGTGGTCTACGGAGCCGCCCAGCACGCCCGCGAGTGGATCACGCCGGAGATGGTGCGCCGGCTGCTGCACCACTACCTCGACGGGTACGGCAGCAATGCCGAGCTGACCAACCTGATCAAGACGCGTGAGCTGTACTTCTTCCCGGTGGTCAACCCGGACGGCTACGACTTCACGTTCACCGAGGGCAACCGGTTGTGGCGCAAGAACCTGCGCGACAACAACGGCGACGGGCAGATCACCGCGGGCGACGGTGTCGACCCGAACCGCAACTACGCCTTCAAGTGGGGATACGACAACGAGGGTTCCTCACCCGACCCGGCCAGTGAGACCTACCGGGGCAGCGGCCCGAACTCGGAGCCGGAGAGCAAGGCGCTCGACTCGTTCTTCAAGCGGGTGCGCCCGGACTACTACATCAACTACCACTCGGCCGCGGAGCTGCTGCTCTACGGCACGGGCTGGCAGGTCAGCACGCCGACGCCGGATGACGTCATCTACACGGCGCTGGCCGGTGACGACGCGAACCCGGCGGTGCCCGGCTACGACCCGGACATCTCCGCCGAGCTGTACACCACCAACGGCGACGTCGACTCGCACATGCAGGCCAAGTACGGCACGCTCGGCTTCACGCCCGAGATGACCACCTGCGAGACGGTGTCGAACTCGATCCCGGACGACGAGTGGCTGGCCGAGGACTGCGCCAGCGGCTTCAACTTCCCGGACGACGAGGAGCTGATCCAGGCGGAGTTCGCCAAGAACATCCCGTTCGCCCTGTCGCTGGCCAAGTCGGCGGCGCGGCCGGACGACCCGGTGTCCTCGCTGGGCCACGTCACCCCGCACTTCGTGACCGACGCCTTCGACGTGTCGTACGGCCGCAGCCAGGACGTGGCCGCGACGATCCGCCGGTCGCTGAAGAACGTGAAGGTGCACTGGAAGATCAACGGTGGCTCCACCAAGAGCGGCTCGGTGAAGGAGTGGAAGGGCGGCGAGCGCTACGGCGACGAGAACGACGACTTCTACGCCGAGTTCCGCGGCACGGTGACCGGGCAGAAGCCCGGTGACCAGGTCGAGGTGTGGTTCAGCGGGTTCTCCGTGACGCCGGGGCGCACCGGTTCGGTGGCCAGCGACCACTTCACCTACCGGGTGAACGGCGACATCGGCGGCAAGGTCCTGATCCTCGCCGCGGAGGACGTCACCGGCCTCAGCCCGGCGCAGGGCGTGACCACGGCGAAGTACGCCGCGGACTACGCCGCGTCGCTGAGCGCGGCCGGCTACTCCAGCGACGTGTACGACTTCGACGCGCAGGGCCGCAAGGCGCCGCACCACCTGGGCGTGCTGTCGCACTACAAGGCGATCGTGTGGGAGACCGGCGACGACATCATCCTGCGGTCGGCCGGGCAGCCCGGCGGCACCGCCGCGAAGGCCGCGCTCGACATCGAGCTGGCTGTGCGCGACTACCTGAACGAGGGCGGCAAGCTGCTGCTCACCGGGCAGAACGCGCTGTTCGCGCAGTCGGCCGACGGGGCGTACTTCTACCACCCGGACGCGCCGGCGCAGCCGGAGTGCACGGTGCGCGCGTACCCGTGCCTGCCGCTGCTGAACGACTTCATGCAGTACTACCTCGGCGCGTACACCTATGTCAGCGACGGCGGCACCGACCCGGACGGCGCGCCGTACGGTGTCGGCGGCGGCGCGGGCGCGTTCAGCGGCTTCTCGGGCGCGCTCAACGGGGCCGGCTCGGCGGGCAACCAGACGCACACCGCGTCGTTCCTGACCACGTCGAGCTTCCTGCCGCCGGCGCAGTTCCCGCAGTTCAACAGCTCCGCCCCGGCGGACTGGCTGCGTCCGGGAGCGGCGCCGTTCGACCCCCGCACCGGTGGCTGGTACACCTACAGCGACCGGGCGGACACGTCGTACAAGCGGCTCACCCGGACCGTGGACCTGACCGGCAAGACGTCGGGCGAGCTGCGGTTCTGGTCGTCGTACGACACCGAGCCGAACTGGGACTTCATGTTCGTGGAGGCGCATCCGGTCGGCTCGGACGACTGGACCACGCTGCCGGACACCACCGGGCACAGCACCCAGGTGACCGGTGACAGCTGCGCGAGCGGCTGGTCCGACCTGCACCCGTTCATCTCGCACTACCAGGGCGCGGACTGCTCGCCGACGGGCACGACGGGCGCGTGGCACGCGCTGACCGGTCCCTCCGGGGGCTGGACGGAGCTGGCCTACGACCTGACCCCGTACGCGGGCCAGCAGGTGGAGATCTCGATCTCCTACGTCTCCGACTGGGGCACGCAGGGGCTCGGCGTCTTCCTCGACGACGTGACGGTGAGCGCCGACGGCGCTCAGGTCGCGACGACCTCGTTCGAGGACGGCTTCGGCGGCTTCACCGTCGCCGCGCCGCCGGCCGGCTCGCCGGACAGCAGCAACACCTGGCTGCGCAGCCAGCAGGCGTTCGAGGAGGGTTCGATCGTGGTCACCCGTGACACGGTCTTCACCGGCTTCGGGGCCGAGGGCCTGACCCCCGCGCAGCGCAACGATCTGGTCAAGCGCTCGATGAAACACCTGCTCGGGCACTGACCCGCCGGGCACTGAGTCAGGAAGGGCACCTTCCTCCACGCATAGCGTCGGGAAGGTGCCCTTCCTTTGTTCCGAGCGGGGGTTCGTAGGATCGGATCATGCGCTTTGAGCTGGACCCCGAGCTGACCGACGACGTACGCGAGCAGATCATCGGCATGTGGACCGACGTCTCGAACGCCGGCGGGTCGGTCGGTTTCGTGGGGCAGGTGACGCGGGACGACGTCGAGCCGGTGGCCCGGGTGGCGTTCGACGGGATCGCGGCCGGGATCGACCGGCTGCTGGTCGGATACGACGAGGGCGGCACCGTCGCGGCCATGCTGATCCTGGTCAGCAAGCGGTTCGCGCTGGCGGCGCACTGGCGCACGGTGGGCCGGGTCATGGTGCATCCGCGGCGGCAGGGGCGGGGCGAGGGCGCGGCGCTGATGCGCGAGGGCGCACGGGTCGGCCGCGAGATGGGGCTCGAAGGCCTGCACATCACCGTGCGCGGGGGCATGGGGCTGGAGCGCTTCTACACGCCGCTGGGCTACCGGGAGATCGGCCGCCTGCCGGGCGCGCTGCGGGTGGCCCCCGGCGACGACCGCGACGAGGTGGTGATGTGGCTCGACCTCAGCTGAGGTCGAGCGGGTCGCGGAAGCGGTCCAGCACCTCGACCGGGTCGCCGACGCCGATCTCGCCGACCGTGTCGGGGATCAGGTTGGTGCCGAAGAGCAGCTGTTGGTCGACGTTGCGGTAGCGGGCCAGGGTGCGCAGCGGTTCGCGGCCGCGGTCGCCGGTCTCCTGGTCGGTGGTGGTGACCACGCAGCGGCCGCACGGCTTGGCGGCCCGGAACACGAGCGCGCCGATGCGCAGCCGCCGGCCGAGCCAGTCGTCCTCGGCGAACGGCGTCGCGCCGTCGACCACCACGTTGGGCCGGAACCGGGCCATCGGCAGCGGGCCCTCGTCGGAGCCAGACTCGGCGATCCAGTCGTTGAGCCGGTCCAGCGAGGCGCTGTTGGTCAGCAGCAGCGGGAAGCCGTCGGCGAAGGAGACCCGGTCGGTGGGCAGCGAGTACTCCGGTTCGACCGGGCGGCGGCTCGCCGGGTCGTCCATCCAGACCAGCCGCACGTCACGGTCGAGTTCCTTGCTGAGCAGGGCGTCGGCGTCCGGCCCGGCCGCGGTCGCGGCCATGGTGATACGCCCCCACAGCGTGGAGGTCACCGCCGGGTCGGCTGCCGGCTGCGCGACCAGCAGCGGCTCGGAGCCGGGAAAGGACAGCTCCAGGCCGGTGCCCACGGGCACGGCGCGCAGCAGCGCGAGGCGGGCGACGTCGCGCTGGGTCACCTGGTCGCCGTCCCGGTCGATGATCATCCAACGCCGGTCGCCGACCAGGCCCCAGGGCTCGACGACGGCCCGCTCGTGGTCGATCCGGCGGCAGCCCTTGATCGGGTACGTGTGCAGCGCGCTCACTCGCATGACGCGACGTTATCAGCGCGTCACGCGCCAGCATGCCCGCTGTCGGCGACGCGTCCGGCAGCGGGCGGCCCGCTTCAGCGCCAGGCTGCCCCGATGCCGTCGCCGGGATACCAGTGCTCCTTGGGCTGCTCGCGGAAGGCCAGGAAGCGGCGGCCGGTCTTCTCCGCGTGCTTGAGCAGCACAGTGGTGATCGTGACGTTGTCGGTGAGCAGCAGCGCCCGCTCGGACAGGTGCGGCTCGACCGCGGTGAACTCACGCTGCTCGTGCCCGGCGCTGTGGTCGCTGTCGTGCAGGAACATGTCCACCGGCCGGTCCAGCGCGTTCAGCGTCGTGATCGAGTCGCCGATGACCAGGTCCACCACCCCGGCCCAGGGTTCGGCCTTGGCCAGGTAGCCCGCCTCGGGGTTGATGTCGAGCGAGGTGACCCGGCCCGGGTGGCCCTCGGCCGCGTTGCGCAGCAGCGCCGCGGCCAGCACGCAGGTGCCCAGGCCCTTGTCCACGCCGGTCTCCACCACGTGGCGCGGCTTGCGGGCGCGGACCAGGGCATACCAGCCGACCCGGCGGGCGTAGCGGACCTGCTTGTCGGCCAGGCCGCGGCGGGCGGACTTCGCGGTGGCCTGCTCGATGTGCGTGCGCAGCGCGTCGTCGGCCTCGATCTCGACCATCCAGCGGCGCACGTCGACGACGGGGGCCTCGGCGACGATGCTGACGAACCAGGCCAGGTGCTCGCGGTTGAGCTGGGTCAGGTCGTAGGTGTAGTTGTGGTGCTCGCGGGAGGTCACCAGCCAGCGCGCGGACTGCCGCAGCACTTTGGCGTCGTGCCTGGCCACCCGGGCGAGCCGCTTCGGCAGCGCGGCCAGCGGGGCCAGCGCGGTGCGCGACACGGCACGCCTGATCCGGGTCTTGCGGTCGGGCATGGGGACGCACCTTCCACGGCGAACATGAATCCGTGTGCGAGTTCTATCATGTCCGACCATCCCCGGGACAGACCTGAGATTGTCACTGAATGAAAGTTTGCATACAGTGTCGTTGTGAATGTGGTGGCAACAACCGACGCGTCGACCGGGGCAGCAGCCGGGGCGACGGCGGGCGTGCGCGCACTCGTGCAGGGTGCCCGCCTGACGCCCACCCAGCGGCGCATCGCCCGGGAACTCGTGCACCACGCCGACACCGTCGCCTACCTGTCCGCCGCCGAGGTCGCCGAGCTGGCGCAGGTCAGCCAGCCGTCGGTGACCCGGTTCGCGATGGCGCTGGGCTTCGACGGCTATCCCGCGCTGCGCCGCCGCCTGCGCGAGCTCACCGCGGGGCCGCGCGCCACGACCGCCCCGGACGGCGACAACGACCTCCAGCGTGCCGTACGCGGGGAGATGGCCAACCTGACCCGGCTCGCCGACCACCTCGCCGACCCGGCCGCGGTGCACGCCGCCGCGGGGCTGCTGGCCGCCAGCCGCCCGCTGCCCGTGGTCGGCCTGCGCGCCGCCGCCCCGCTCGCGGGCTACTTCGGCTACTTCGCCGCCAAGATCCACCCCGAGGTGCGGGTGCTGGACACCGGCGGCAGCATGCTCGCCGAGCGGCTCGAACAGGCCGCCGACTCCGGCGCGCGGGCCGTGCTGGCGTACGCGCTGCCGCGCTACCCCCGGGAGCTGCGCGACGCCCTCACCGAGGCCCGCAACCTGGGCCTGAAGATCGTCGTGGTGACCGATTCACCGGTCAGCCCGGCCACCGACCTCGCCGACGTGACGCTCACCGCCGCGGTCGGCTCCCAGCTCGTGTTCGACCTGCACACCGCCCCCATGGTGCTGACCATGGTGCTGCTGCAGGCCATCAGCGACGTCGACCCGGCGGCCACCCAGCGCCGGCTCGAACACTTCGAGAGCTCGGCCACCCGCCGCAGCGTCTTCACGGAATAGGTAGGGGAAGCGATGGAGCAGATCATCCGTGCCGCGACCGGCACCACCCGCACCGCGATGGGCTGGCCGCAGGAGGCGGCGATCCGGATGCTGTGCAACAACCTGGACCCGGACGTCGCCGAGCGCCCGCAGGACCTGGTGGTCTACGGCGGCACCGGCAAGGCCGCCCGCGACTGGCCGAGCTTCCACGCCCTCATCCGCACCCTGACCACGCTCAAGGACGACGAGACCATGCTGGTCCAGTCGGGCCGCCCGGTCGGCGTGTTCCGCACCCACGAGTGGGCCCCGCGCGTGCTGCTGGCCAACTCGAACCTGGTCGGCGACTGGGCCACCTGGCCCGAGTTCCGCCGCCTGGAGCAGCTCGGCCTGACCATGTACGGCCAGATGACCGCCGGCTCCTGGATCTACATCGGCACCCAGGGCATCCTGCAGGGCACCTACGAGACCTTCGCGGCCGTCGCGGCCAAGAAGTTCGGCGACACCCTCGCCGGGACGCTGACGCTGACCGGCGGCTGCGGCGGCATGGGCGGCGCGCAGCCGCTCGCCGTCACCATGAACGGCGGCGCGTGCCTGATCGTCGACGTCGACAAGACCCGCCTGGACCGCCGGGTGCAGACCCGTTACCTCGACGTGGTCGCCGACTCGCTCGACCACGGCATCGAGCTGGCGCTGGCCGCCAAGCGCGAGCGCCGCCCGCTGTCGGTCGGCGTCGTCGGCAACGCCGCGACGATCTTCCCGGAGCTGCTGCGCCGCGGCGTCGAGATCGACATCGTGACCGACCAGACCAGCGCCCACGACCCGCTGTCCTACCTGCCCGAGGGCGTGTTCATGGAGGAGTGGCAGACCTTCGCGGCCGACAAGCCCGAGGAGTTCACCGAGCGGGCCCGCGCCAGCATGGCCAAGCACGTCGAGGCCATGGTCGGCTTCATGGACGCGGGCGCCGAGGTGTTCGACTACGGCAACTCCATCCGCGGCGAGGCCCAGCTCGGCGGGTACGACCGCGCGTTCGCGTTCCCGGGCTTCGTGCCCGCGTACATCCGGCCGCTGTTCAACGAGGGCAAGGGACCCTTCCGCTGGGCCGCGCTGTCCGGCGACCCGGCCGACATCGCCGCCACCGACAAGGCCGTGCTCGACCTGTTCCCGGAGAACGAGTCCCTGTCCCGCTGGATCAAGATGGCGCAGGAGAAGGTCGCCTTCCAGGGCCTGCCCGCCCGCATCTGCTGGCTCGGCTACGGCGAGCGCGACAAGGCCGGCGTCCGGTTCAACGAGATGGTCGCCGACGGCACGCTGAAGGCCCCGATCGTCATCGGCCGCGACCACCTCGACTGCGGCAGCGTCGCGTCCCCCTACCGGGAGACCGAGGCGATGCTCGACGGCTCCGATGCGATCGCCGACTGGCCGCTGCTCAACGCCCTGGTCAACACCGCCTCCGGCGCGTCGTGGGTGTCCATCCACCACGGCGGCGGCGTCGGCATCGGCCGCTCCATCCACGCCGGGCAGGTCACCGTCGCCGACGGCACCGCCCTGGCCGCCCAGAAGATCGAGCGAGTCCTCACCAACGACCCCGGCATGGGCGTCATCCGCCACGTCGACGCCGGCTACGACCTCGCCGCCGAGGTCGCCGCCGAACGCGGCGTCCGCATCCCGATGCGTGAGTCCTGATGAGCGCGCGGATGAGGGTCGGCGTGGAGGTGTCGGGATGAGCGCGTTCGCGGAGCTCTGGGCGCAGCTCGCGCCGGTCGGGCGGGACGCGGAGACCGGCGGTTACCTGCGCTACGCCTTCGGACCGGCCGAGATGACCCTGCGAGCCTGGTTCCTCGAGCAGGCCAAGGCGCGTGACCTGGTGATCGAGGAGGACGGCAACGGCAACATCTTCGCGTGGTGGGGCGATCCCGCCGCCGGGGACGCCGTGCTGACCGGCTCGCACCTGGACTCGGTGCCGCACGGCGGGGCGTACGACGGGCCGCTCGGTGTGGTCAGCGCCCTGCTCGCGGTCGACGAGCTGCGGGCCCGTGGCGCCACCCCGGCCCGCCCGATCGGCATCGCGGTCTTCGCCGAGGAGGAGGGCTCCCGGTTCGGGCTGGCCTGCCTCGGCTCGCGCCTGCTCGCGGGCCTGGTCGACCCGGCCGCCGCGGCGGCGCTGACCGACCGCGACGGCGTCACCCTGGACACCGCCATGCACGAGGCACTCGGCGCGGGCCCGGCCGGGGCCCGGCCGGAGCTGCTGGGCCGCCTCGGCTGCTACGTCGAGCTGCACGTGGAGCAGGGCCGGGCCCTGGTCGACCTGGACCGCCCGGTCGCCGTGGCCAGCGCGATCTGGCCGCACGGCCGCTGGCGGCTGGACTTCACGGGCGAGGCCAACCACGCCGGCACCACGCTGATGGCCGACCGCCGCGACCCGATGCTCACCTTCGCCGCCACCGTGCTGGCCGCCAACGACGAGGCCAGGCGCCTCGGCGCGCACGCCACCATCGGCCGCGTCCAGGTCTACCCGAACGCCACCAACGCCATCCCCGGCAAGGTCAGCGCCTGGCTGGACGCCCGCGCCGACTCCCCGGACACGATGGAGCAGGTGGTCGCCGGAGTCCACCTGCAGGCCCAGCACCGCGCCCTGGCCGACGGCACCAAGGTCACGCTGACCGCCGAGTCGGTCTCCCCGGAGACCGAGTTCCACACCGGCCTGCGCGACCGCCTGGCGAAGCTGCTCGACGACGCCCCCGTCCTGCCCACCGGGGCGGGCCACGACGCGGGTGTCCTGAGCGCCTTCGTCCCGACGGCGATGCTCTTCGTCCGCAACCCGACCGGGGTCTCCCACTCCCCCGCCGAGCACTCCACCGACACCGACTGCGAAGCCGGCATCCAGGCCCTCGCCGACGTCCTGCAGGACCTCGCGTGCTGATCCACTGCCAGTACGCCTGGCTCCCCGACGGCGTCTTCCCGGACGTCGTCCTGGAGATCCGCGAAAACCGCCTGACCCGCGTGACCCGCCGCCAAGATCGCGACGATCTTGCGCGAACTGTTGCGGATATGCCCGATTCGGGCGTGTCGTCCCCACAGTCCACGCAAGATCGTCGCCCCGAGGGGGCGGTGTATCGGGCTGGGTTGACCATGGCGGGGTTCGCCAATGCGCACTCGCACGCGTTTCATCGGGCATTGCGGGGGCGTACGCATGGGGACCGGGGGTCGTTCTGGACCTGGCGGGAGCAGATGTACCGGGTGGCGGCGGCGCTCGATCCGGACTCGTACTACCGGCTCGCGCGCGGGGTCTACGGGGAGATGGCGCTGGGCGGGATCACCTCGGTGGGCGAGTTCCACTACCTGCACCACGGGCCGGACGGCACGCCCTACGGCGACCCGAACGCGATGAGCCAGGCGCTGATCGCCGCGGCCAGGGACGCGGGGCTGCGGATCACGCTGCTGGACACGCTCTACCTGACCGCGTCCGTGGACGGCAAGCCGCTGGAAGGGCCGCAGCTGCGGTTCGGCGACGGCGACGCGCTGCGCTGGGCGGACCGGGTCGACGCCCTGCCCGACGCACCGCACCTGGTCGTGGGGGCGGCGATCCACTCGGTGCGGGCGGTGCCGCTGCCGCAGATGGCGACCGTGGCCGCCTGGGCCGCCGGGCGGCCGCTGCACGCGCACGTGTCCGAGCAGCGCGCCGAGAACGAGGCCTGCCTGGCCGAGCACGGCCGTACGCCGACCGAGGTGCTGGCCGACTTCGGGGCGGTGCACGAGACGTTCACGGCGGTGCACGCGACACACCTGACGCACCGGGACATGGCGCTGCTGTCGGACTCCTACGCCTGCTTCTGCCCGACCACCGAACGCGACCTCGGCGACGGCATCGGCCCGGCCCGCACCCTGGCCGACGCGGGCACCCGGCTGACCTTGGGCAGCGACAGCCACGCGGTCATAGACTTCTTCGAGGAGTCGCGGGCCCTGGAGCTGGACGAACGCCTCGCCACAGAGCAGCGCGGACACTTCACGGCGGCCGAGCTGCGGGCCGCGGCGACGGCGACCGGACACACCAGCCTGGGCTGGCCCGACGCCGGGCGCATCGAGGTCGGCGCACGTGCCGACCTGGTGACCGTGGCGCTGGACAGCCCGCGCACCGCGGGGATCGACCCCGAGGGCGTGCTGTTCGCGGCGAGCGCGGCCGACGTCACCCACGTGCTGGCCGACGGCCGGGAGATCGTCCGCGACGGGCGGCACGGCACCGTCGACGTGGCCCGCGAGCTGCAGGAGGCGATCTCGTGTCTCTACTGATCACCAACATCGGCGAGCTGACCACGAACGACCCCGAGCTGGGCGTCCTGCGCGACGCCGCGATCGTGGTCGGCGAGCGGGTCGAATGGGTCGGCCCGGCCGCCGCCGCACCGGCCGCCGACGAGCGCGTCGACGTACGCGGGGCGGCGGTGCTGCCCGGTTTCGTGGACAGCCACAGCCACCTGGTGTTCGCCGGGGACCGCGCACCGGAGTTCGCGGCGCGCATGGCCGGGGAGCCGTACACCGGCGGCGGCATCCGCACCACGGTCGCCGCGACCCGCGCCGCCACCGACGACCAGCTGCGCGCCAACGTGGCCCGCCTGGTCGGCGAGGCGCTGCGGCAGGGCACCACCACCATCGAGATCAAGAGTGGGTACGGCCTCAGCACGCTCGACGAGGCCCGCTCGGTCCGCATCGCGCGCGAGTTCACCGACGAGGTCACCTTCCTCGGCGCGCACGTGAAACCCGCCGACTCCCCCGACGGCTACGTGGACCTGGTCACCGGCCCGATGCTGGACGCCTGCGCGGAGTATGCGGGCTGGGTCGACGTGTTCTGCGAGCGGGGCGCGTTCGACGTCGCGGAGTCGCGCCGGGTGCTCAAGGCGGGCATCGCCGCCGGGCTGCGCCCGCGCATCCACGCCAACCAGCTCACCATGGGCGGCGGCGTGCAGCTCGCCGTCGAACTCGACTGCGCCAGCGCCGACCACTGCACCCACCTGTCCGACGCCGACGTGGACGCCCTGGCGCACTCGGACACCGTCGCGACCCTGCTCCCGGGCGCGGAGTTCTCCACCCGCGCGCCCTACCCCGACGCGCGCCGCCTGCTCGCCGCCGGCGTCACCGTCGCGCTGGCCTCGGACTGCAACCCCGGCTCGTCGTACACCTCGTCCATGCCCTTCTGCATCGCCCTCGCGGTGCGGGACATGGGCATGACCCCCACCGAGGCCGTCTGGGCCGCGACGGCAGGCGGGGCCCGCGCCCTGCGCCGCCCCGACCTGGGCCACCTCGCCCCCGGCGCGTCCGCGGACCTGATCGTCCTCGACGCCCCCTCTCACCTGCACCTGGCCTACCGGCCCGGCGTGCCGCTGATCGCTTCCGTCGCAAGGAAGGGCACCTTCCACTCGCTATGCGTAGAGGAAGGGCACCTTCTTAACGCCTCGGGGCCGCACCATCCGGAATCTCCGCACAAGGGAGTGCTCTCATGACCGTCATCGTCGAACCCACCGGCATCGCCCCCGGCGCTGTCGCCGCGGTGGCCCGCGCCGACGCGCAGGTCGCCATCAGCGAGGCCGCCATCGCCGCGATGCAGGCCAGCCGCGCCATCGTCGATGACATCGAACGCGCCGGCCGACCCGTGTACGGCGTCTCCACCGGCTTCGGAGCGCTGGCCAACACCTTCATCGCCCCCGAACGCCGCTCCGAGCTGCAGCACGCGCTGATCCGCTCGCACGCCGCCGGCATCGGCGCGCCCATGCCGCGCGAGGTGGTGCGGGCCATGATGCTGCTGCGGGTGCGCTCGCTGGCGCTGGGCCACTCCGGCGTACGCCCGCTCGTCGCCCAGGCGCTCGTCGACCTGCTCAACCACGACATCACCCCGTGGGTGCCCGAGCACGGCTCGCTCGGCGCGTCCGGCGACCTGGCCCCGCTGGCCCACTGCGCGCTGGTGCTGATGGGCGAGGGCTGGGTGCTGGGCAAGGACGGCGCCCGGGTGTCCGCCGAGGACGCCCTGCACGCCGCCGGGCTCACCGGCATCTCGCTGTCCTCCAAGGAGGGCCTGGCGCTGATCAACGGCACCGACGGCATGCTCGCCATGCTGCTGCTGGCCTGCGACGACCTGGGCCACCTGTGCACCATGGCCGACGTGACCGCGGCGCTGTCGATCGAGGCCATGCTCGGCACCGACCGGCCGTTCCACCCGTCGATCCACGAGATCCGCCCGCACCCGGGCCAGGGCGCGAGCGCCGCCAACATGTACAAGCTGCTCCAGCAGTCGTCGATCATGGACAGTCACCGGGACGACCACGAGCACGCGGTGCAGGACGCGTACTCGATGCGCTGCGCCCCGCAGGTCGCCGGCGCGGCCCGCGACACCCTGGAGTTCGCCCGCACCGTCGCCGCCCGGGAGCTGGTCAGCCTCGCCGACAACCCGGTGGTGCTGCCCGACGGCCGGGTCGAGTCGACCGGCAACTTCCACGGCGCGCCGCTCGGCTTCGCCGCGGACTTCCTCGCCATCGCCGCGGCCGAGATCGGCTCGATCAGCGAGCGCCGGGTGGACCGGCTGCTCGACATGACCCGCTCGCGGGACCTGCCGCCGTTCCTCAGCCCCGACGCGGGCGTCAACTCCGGCCTGATGATCGCGCAGTACACCGCGGCGGGCATCGTCGCCGAGAACCGGCGGCTGGCCTCGCCCGCCAGCGTCGACACCATCCCGACCTCGGGTATGCAGGAGGACCACGTCAGCATGGGCTGGGCCGCGGCGAAGAAGCTGAGGGTCGTCCTGGACAACCTGACCAGCCTGCTCGCGGTGGAACTGCTGGCCGCGGTACGCGGTCTGCAGCTGCGCGCCCCGCTGACCCCGTCCCCCGCCGGCCGGATCGCCATCGAGCAGCTCACCCCGGTCATCGGCACGCCCGGCCCCGACGTCTTCATGGCCCCGATCCTGGAGCAGGTCCGCACCGTCGTCTCCGGCCCCGACCTCCTCGACGCCATCAAAACCCAGGTAGGCCCCCTGGCCTAACCCCCCGCCCCCCGCCCCGCCCCGCCCCGC